>DATMPC010000084.1 GCA_035567895.1 Terriglobales bacterium
GCCGGGCAGCTTCGGCATTGCGAATCCCTTTTCCATTGATCAGGACGTGGTCGGGGCCGTTTTGCCCGGTTATAAATTGCTGAGTGGTAACCCAGCTCACCAGAACCCAATTCCCGTTCAGCTCAACACGCTTTGCGGGACGCGCTGCGGCGAAGATTGCCTCCAATCTTGCCATGGGAGAACGATGCGATTGCTCAGAGTGCGCGTAGAGCGTCAACGACGGCGCCATAGTCATTATCAGAATCGCGGCAAGTTGTCTGCGTGACATCATGATGGTTGTTGATAACAGCGTCATCACTCAATGAGTGAGATGGCGATATTTCAACAGTAATCCGCAAATTTATTCACAGCCGATCCCAGATCTCCACGTCTTCTCGGCAACCGAAACGGCGTCCTCCACCGAGATCACGTAAACACCGGCATGTTTCTTAGAGTAGGCTTCTCTCCATTCTTCGTATCCATTGCGATAATCAGGCAGCGATGCGGCTGTTGCAATCCGTTTTGTAACACTCACCTCAACTGCCTTGTGTGCGAACGGCATGTGGGGCACAGATTCCGGCACAGGGTTATTTTGACAGTCCTTCCATGTGAGACTGTCAACAGCAACGTGAACGATAATTCCCAACTCGGGAGATTTATCAACTCTCACGACGACGAGTCGTGAACCCTCTTCGCCAGGACGAGTTTTATATCCCCAAATATCGCCAACACGAAACTTTGAATCAATCGCCTGTTTCAGCCGCACGTCACCTTTCGGCAAGACTCCGACCTGCGCAAGTCCTGATACAGCCAAAACCGCGATGGTGGCAAACACTAAGATGAACGATGTGAGGCGTTTCATGCTGTCTCAGAGTCTATCCCCGGGGCTGTGCCGTCCTCAAACGTTCTGGGATGGTTGACGGAAAATCAGGCATTTACACGTTTTGACCGCGCGGGTTGATTGTGTAATGGCGATTTCACAACAATAATTCGTCGGTGGTACGTTCTTAGGATAGGCGGACTATGGTTACGTGTCGGATTGGATCGATAGCGATGGTGTTGATTGCGGCGTCTGCATTCTCGCAGGCACAGTTTGGCAGCGTGAACGACGCCATCGCCGCGCTTGCCGATGGGACTAACAACACGAAGTGGAGCGCCGTTGAATATCTCGCCAACCATCCAGACGAATCCATTCCCCAGTTGTTCTGGATTGTCGAGAACCAGAAACCGGGATGGGTATATGCGTCCTCGGCAATCGTGCGCTCCAAGGATGCCCGGGCGCTGCCGTTCTTCACGCGGCTGCTCGCTGACAATTTCTTCTTGAAAGAGGCTGACGGGAGCAGGAAGAAGTTCGGCCTTGGTTCGAAGAACGGCTGCCTCGTGATGCCGAACCTCCTTGGCAGCGTGCTCGCGATGCGTCTCGGAGAACTAGGCGACCCAACTGCAATTCCCACGCTTCGCGATGCCGCGTCTCAGGGCGATGCCGCGGTCGAGGCCAGTGCCTACGATGCGCTATACAGACTCGGCGGTGTCACCCTTGACGAGCTATTCTCCCGGGCCAGTGCTGCAAAACCTAACCTGCGGCAAGTGGTCGAAGGAATCGGATGGAGCTCGCTCTATTCGGATCCGAAGTTCGCGATTGCCCTCTTTGACCGGATCGTCGCGGACTTTGCCGATGACCCATACCGAGTCGCCGGTGCTCATTTCTGGAAGATCCGGGCTTTTGAGAACGCCAAGGATTACGGCGCTGCTGTGCGCGAGGTTGATGAGGTTTTGAAGTTTGAGAACTACGAGAACCTGGTCAGGCAGGCAACCGAGGCAAGAGCCAGAATCCTTGCGGCGCGCGCCTCGCCGTGAGTTAACCAGCCGATACTTGATTGCAACCGACTAAGGCCCGAAACGGGACTTGGAGGTGACCGCAACACAGTCTCAACGAGTGATAATAGGCGTTAAAGCTCAGAACCGCACCGTGAGTGTAATGGCGATGTCTCGCCAGTTTGAAACCTACTCAGTACTGTGTACGTGCTGGATCACGAAGTTCTTCATTTCGTCCACTGCCGATTGGGATGGCCCTCGCGTGCGATTGTGTAGCTGATCTAGCAAGAGCAAGGTGACTTTCGGTTTACGATCATCGGCGATGACAGCGCAGCCCGCCGGGCAGTCAAAAGCGAGACGAATTATCAAAAGTACGTCTCTCAACGTCTGAGGTGCCGTCATCTCGTCGTAACTAAGGCTTTGCAGGAGCGCAACCGAGGTCATGTCACCAAACCTGCTGAACGCCTTCTCATCCCATCCTGAATAGCCGTGCATTGTCGTAACGCTATGCACCGATGTTTTTAACTGTTGGAAAGAACCTGCATCGGATTGGCAGTGCTGCCAGTCCTGTCCCGATGTAAACAGACTCATCGAAAGGATCGCAGGTGCAACCCAAAGCATCGTTCTCATCGTTAACTCCTGATCGTTGACTCCTATTATGAAAACAGCGCCATGAACCTTACACCGTTATATCCGCTGTACGTGAGGAAATCGGGCGCTTACGCTCACAAGAATGTTGTGAGTGAAAATACAGTTTCGCATCATCCACGCTTGTAAAGCGTGGTCTTGCATGCGGCAAATGGTGGCTGCGCTACACGCTCCCACCATTCCGAAAGCGGAAGCGCCCCGGGTAATCGGGATGGCAGTTGTTCGACCAACTGCGGCTGGAAAATTCAGGGGTGGCTAGGAGAACAAAGGAAAATCAAACACCATGTGGTGCCGATGCTGCGGCTCGACCGGCGTCCCAAAAGCGAAATGTGACTCTTGAAAAGGCATCGGAGCGACGGACGAAAACAAGATGCACTTTTTCTAGGCGCTTCGGGCGGGTGGCGCACTCTTCGGATTAATCATTTATTAGGGAAGGGAGGGTAGACGTGTTTTCAAGGACTTAGTCGGAGCCAAATCCCTGTTTTGGAGTGCATTCGCCGATAAACGGGTCCAAAAACGGTTCCAAGTCTGGTCGCGGGGAGCTGTTCCATAGTGGAACGCGGACAATGCCTTGGAGGACGCAAATCGTAGCTCCTCGCTTCCACCACTATAAAAAGGTAGTTATCTCCTTAGCACACGCATTCCCCAGCGGGTTGTCGGGTATTCGGAAGTTACCCGGAGCCAAATCAGAGAGATCTTTCTAGCCCACCAACAATTCTCGGCGGAGAAGACTGGCCGAACTGCCGTCGGTTGTCGCAAGCGGCGAATCAACGACCGCGAGGCTCTGATTTTTCTCCACATACCTGACGTTCGCGAGACCAAGTACGCTTCGCAGTTTGTCTGCCGGAACTTTCAGAGGTCCGGGAGAAGGGGCGGTTCCGGGGGCGGGTTGGGGAAAAGCAGTCGACATGGCGGTATGAAAAGTCGCGTTTCCTTCCACCTTCTGCATTACCTGGTGAATGTGACCATTCAAGACGGTGACAGATCCGAAACGCTTTAAGTATGAAAATGCCTGTTCACTGTCTTTTGTTCCCCAACCCCATTCGGGATAAATAGCCCAGAGCGGAATGTGCGCGAATAGAACCACAGGGGTGCTCGCCGAAACAGCTCGCAGGTCATCTTGAAGCCATGCGAGCTGTTCGTCGCCTAACTGCCCCATCCCTTCGAGCTGCATAACATTCACGAGCCCGATGAAATGCACGCCTTTGTGGTCCATGCTGTACCAGCCACGTCCCTTCGTATCTCTTCCATATCGGTCCATGTACTGTTTGCCATCATCGACTGAGGTGTCATGTTCGCCGGGCACAAAGAAGATGTGTTTTGGACGCGCACTCTTAAGGATTTGATCCATAGTGTCAAACTCAGCGGGCTTCGATTGGTGGCTGAGGTCGCCAGTGTGAATGATGAACTCCGGCTGCTCGTCGAGGCTGTTGATTTTGTCCACCGCTGCTTGCAAGGTCGCGGCCACATCTGTATTTGCAGGCTTATTGAAGCCCATGTGGCTGTCGCTTATCTGAACAAAATGCAAACCATTAGGGGACTTCTTATCAGTTTTCTTGTCGTGCTTGGGCGCCGCGAAAAGACGGGATTCAGGAATTCCGCCGGCTGCGATCGTCCAAACAACTCCAGTCCCCGCCCATGCCATGCACTTAAGAAATCCTCGGCGGTCAACGCCGTCTTTGTGATCATTATCGTGAAGAATGTCTTGATCATCAGTCCTACGTTTTGAAGACATGAGTTCGCTCTCCCTCTGGATGGCTTGCATGGAAGTGAACCTCATTGAGCCGCTGTTTATTCCGTATGTGCCCGGTGAAGTGGGATGAGAATTCTGTCGGACTGTGGAATTAATGAAGACCCCGAGAGTCTGGATACCTAGAATGGGAAGCTCGGCGGATACTGGCGAGAAGGTGGCGCGGTTTGAAGCAGTAGTTTTGCCTCACTTCGATGCTGCATACAACCTTGCGCGCTGGATGACTCGAAACACTAGCGATGCTGAAGACGTGACGCAAGAGGCGATGTTACGTGCGTTCCGCTTCTTCGACACGTTCCGCGGAGAGAATGGGCGCGTTTGGCTGTTAACGATTGTTCGCAATACGTGCCTGACCTGGATCCGGCGGCACCTACCACAGCAAAATTCAGCTGAGTTCGACGAACGTTTGCATACCGACTTGCAGGCGTCTCTTACGCCCGAGTCGGAGTATCTGCGACAGGCCACTGGGGAGCAGGTGCGACGTGCGATTGAACATCTGCCGCCGGAGTATAGGGAAGCAATACTGATGCGCGAGCTGGAACAACTGTCATATAAGGAGATTGCCACTGTCACTCAGTCGCCTCTTGGGACGGTGATGTCCCGCATTTCTCGAGCCCGAAGCATGCTGAGGCAGTTGATTGATGCCCAAAGACGGGCGGAGGTGAAGCAGAATGATTAATCACGCCCAACATAATCTCCTCCATGCCTATCTGGACGACGAACTCGACCTGGTTCGCAGCATGGAACTCGAAGACCACCTGGTCGAGTGCGGCGACTGCGCGCACGAAGTTGCCAGCTATCGAGCGCTGCGAGAAGGCGTTATAAGTGGGGATCTGCGCTATCAACCACCGACAGATTTTCGTGCGCGTTTGTTGAAGGAAATAAGAGAGCAGGAAAAGCCTGAGGCTAAGCTTGTATTTGTCCAGCGCCGGCTCCCGTGGTGGAGTTGGGCGACTGTTGCTACTTGTCTGCTGGCCTTTGCTGCAGCGTTCATGCTTGATCTTAGTCAGCGACATGAGCGTAATCTGATGAGCGAAATTGTCTCCGACCATGTGCGGTCGTTAATGGCAACGCACCTGACTGACGTGCTGACTTCGGACCAGCACACGGTAAAACCATGGTTCACAGGTAAGCTCGACTTTTCGCCCGAAGTCCGCGACTTCTCCGCTGACGGTTTCGATCTGGTCGGTGGTCGATTGGAATACGTTGACGGCCACGATGCTGCTGCAATCGTTTATCAGAGACGCAAGCACGTGATCAATGTGTTTATGTGGCCTTCGTCAGGAGCTGACCAAGAGCCACGCATGATCGCTCAACAGGGCTTCGATCTGGTGGAGTGGAAGCGAGCTGGCATGTACTATTGCGCGGTTTCAGATTTGAACCAGCAAGAACTGTCTGAGTTTTCTTTGATGCTGCGCAGGTAGCTGGCATCAAACATCGGGTGTTCTTCAGCGGTAATAGCCTAATGTCTGGAGCGGCTGGCGCAGTCCTCGCGATCTGACAAACTATATGACAACCTCTCTCCTGTTCGACTTGGACCACGTGCAAATCGCTGCTCCCAGGGGCTGTGAGGCTGCTGCACGAGAGTTTTTTGGACGGCTTCTCGGCATGACGGAAATCGAAAAGCCTGAGGGTCTGCGTTCACGCGGTGGGTGCTGGTTCAAATTGGGATCGCGACAATTACATATTGGCGTCGAGGAAGATTTTCATCCTGCACGAAAAGCGCATCCAGCGTTTGCAGTGCGCAAGATCGATTTGCTCTTCGTGTTGCTTACCGGTGCGGGAATTGAATGCGTGTGGGAGCGCGGAATCGTTGGAGTGCAACGGTTTTATGCTAACGATCCATGGGGCAATCGCTTGGAGTTCATAGGATCGACTGGCACGTAGTACTTTTCGACCACAATCAGATGAGCGGCTCTGTACCACAGTGAAGTGCGCTACTCTCTGCGCGAATCGCAACGATAACGATTTGATCCGTCTCGAAGCCGACGTTGCGCCGGAGGGACGGCCAGCGCCGCTCGTTTCGGAATTCCACGCTCGCTGACTATTCATGCCGCAGAGCCGCAATTGGATCTACACGGCTTGCTTGCACAGCGGGAATGCATGCGGCTGCTATCGCGAGAGCTAGCATTATAGCGGGCACAGCCGCAAACGTTAATGGGTCTGCTGGGGTTACACCGAACAACTGAGCGCGAAGCAAACGAGTTAGCGCGAACGCCGCTGGGGCGCCGACAGCAACTCCCGCAAGCACCATTCGCAATGCCTGGTTGAGGATTAAAGAGAGAATATCTTGGCGGCTGGCCCCGAGTGCGCCACGAATACCGATCTCGTGCGTTCTTTGCCCGACGTTGTACGATATCACGGCATAAATTCCTAGCGTAGCCAGCAACAGAGCGATTCCGGCGAATATACCGAGCAACAACAGATTGAAATTCTGACGAGCGGTTGAATCAAAGCTCACTTGATCCATAGTGCGCACCTTCGTTGTTGCCATGTTCCCAACTCGCAGCAATCTCTCGTTGATGGCGTTGCTCACGCTCATGGGAGCCACTCCTGGGCGCGTGCGCACCAGGATGGCGCTGTGCTCCAGATTGTCAACCAACGCTAAAGCGCGATCGGGAATTTGTGACAGCATTTGGTACATCACTGGCGCACCGCCGACTTGAAGGCGCTCACGCACATTTCCAACTACCCCGACGATCACAACCGGTCCCTGATCGAATCCTGGCCCCAAATGGTCGCCGATAAGAATCGTTTGCCCAACTGGGTTCGAGTTCGGCCAGTATTTACGGGCCATGGCTTCACTGATGATTACCGTCCGGGTCGCCTCCTGTTCGCGAAACAGACGCCCGGAGCGTAGTGGGATATGGAGCACACTAAAGTAGTGCGCAGAGATGAAGCGCCATTGGACGTCCCCGGTGAACTTGAATCCTTCGAGTGGGGCATGCCCTGGAAGGTCAAATACCATGTCCATTCCTCCACGAAGCGGAAGTGCGCTTGCGAGCGCTGCCGATTCCACTCCGGGGATTCGCTCCACCGAATTGACGAGTTTGCTACTGAGCAGGTCAGCATCGCTCGATTTCAAACTTGTGTCGAGCGAGATTTCCATTGTCAGAAGTTGGCGCGGATCAAATCCGAGATCCACCTTATGCATGGCAGCAAAGCTTCGAATTAGCAGAATAGCGCCGCATAGAAGGACCACTGCGATGGTGACCTCCGCCGCTACCAGCAGACTGCGGGTGCGATTTTGCTTGACACTAGCGCCGGCCTGACTGCTGGATTCCTTGAGCGATGAAACCAAATCGGGACGCGAGACCTGCAGGGCAGGAAAGAGGCCGAAGAGCAGTCCGGTGACGATGGCAATCGCGAAGGTGAACGTGGTCACAGTTGGATCGAGCGCCGCGATTGAACTGAGCTCCTGCAGTCGTGGCAGATCAGGAGGTGTTAGGGCCAGCAGCGCGCGTACTGCCACCGATCCAATCGCTAGGCCAAACACGCCTCCGGCGAGCGCCAATAATAAACTTTCGCTGAGCAGTTGTCGGATAATTCGCGAGCGGCTTGCCCCGATGGCCGAGCGAATTGCGATCTCCCGCTGACGGCCGAGAGATCGCGTCAGCAGCAGGTTGGCAACATTGGCGCATGCGATCAGCAACACTAGCCCCACGGCGCCGAGCAGGATCAGTAACGCCGGCCGAACATCATCAGTCATCTGCCACTGGAGATAACTAACCTGGAGCTGTTCATCATGGCCCAACTGCTGCGGATGAGTTTGGACGTAGCGTTGGCCAAGCACGCGCATCATGGAATTGGCGTGAGCGAGCGTCACGCCTGCGGGCAGCCGCGCGGCGACCACGAGAACATGAGCCTCGTTGGTGCTGTTCGCATCCGCCTGCAGGGGCACCCAGAGATCGGCGCTTGGCTCTGGTTTGAACATCGGAGGACAGACGCCAATTACTGTGTATGACGAACTACCTAGCGTGATCGCCTTGCCCAGGACCGCAGCATCACCTCCAAACCGTCGCTGCCAAAGCCCGTAGCTGATCACAACCACGTGAGCGCCGCCGGGGCGATCGTCGTCGGGCGTAAACGTTCTTCCTATAATGGGAGTCGCGCCAAAGAAATGAAAGTAATTCTTCGAAGCCTTCATCACGTCCACCAACTCAGGCCGCTCGCCGCCAATCAGGTTCACCGTGGCGCCGGGCAGGTAAGCCGTAAGGTCCTCGAAGCCGGGATTATTCCGTTTCCAAAAGCCGACCATTGGTTCCGAAGCGTTGATCGTCGAACGCCCAATGCGAACCATCCGTTCCGAATCGGGATATGGCAACGGATGGAGAAGAACGGTGTTGACTACGGTAAAGATCGCCGTGTTGACGCCAATGCCGAGAGCCAGCGCGCTGATGACAGCCAGACTGAATCCCGGCGATTTGGTCAGGCTGCGAATTGCACAGCGGAGATCAGAAGCAAGATTCTCTAACGAGATCGACGCCAGGACGGAACCGTGTGTGGAGTCCATAAATGAGGAGTCTCTCAAACTAATGGAGGTAATGCGAGTTCGACGGTCAGGTGAGCGCCGCGACGTTAGCGGAACAACTGCTTCTCGCCGCCCTATTGTTATTGAGTACGGCTGCGGCGATGGGTGCGCGCAGATAGCCACCAACTCGGCGAAGCGACCAGGGCTGACGTGCGAATTTACTCCAGAACGTTAACTACCAGGTGCATATTGCGGTGTCCAGCCCCACAAAAATGGTTGCAGGCTGCAACGAACCTGCCGGTCTGTCTTGGAGTAATGGCAACATCCGATGCTTTTCCTGGCTCGATAGTCGCGTCGATTTGGAGCTGCTCCAAGGATAGACCGTGAGTAACATCTTCGGTGCTGAGTCGTAACACGACGGGTTCATCCTTTTTTAGAGTGATCTCGCCAGGAGTGAACGTGAAGCGCTTTGCCTTCAGCTCGATTATCTTGGGTGACGATGCGCCGGCGTGACGAGCGTACGATACGCTGGCGATTAACGCCAAGGCGAACATGGGAAGTGTTCTCAGGATTCGTGACATTAAGCTGGAATGCTCCGTGTTTGAATGATTGCCGGGTCTCAGGCGCATCGGATTTGGATCCAACCCCTACTTCGAGTCAGAAGACTTCACAATTGCGATAACTGGAGTCGACATTCGGTCTTCGCCTGTTTCAGATTCTTGCTCATCTCCCCTAATCGATGCTTTAAAGATGCGGATTCCATCTCCCAGGCCTTTGCCCAGTTCAGGAAGTTTCTTGGGCCCAAAGACCAAGAGAGCGATTCCTAGCAAAACGAGCAAATGCATCGGCTGAAACAGTCCTTCGAACATAGGTGCTCCTTATTCGGGTGAGACAACCTCGCAAGATGCCGCTAAGGAACCATTGACCGTCATTAGCACGTCCGTGAATCGAAGTAGTCTTTGTTATGAAAGACTCTTAACCGCGATTGGAAATTCCAGAAGTCGGACAAATTGTCTAGCTAGGGGTTAGTGCGGGACAGCTTCACGTTCTCGTCAACACTTTGGAGTGAACTTCGCTTGCCCAGCGAAATACTTTGTCACGCATCGATCGTCACGTCTCCCTTTGCGTGGCTCACACAGGGCAGGATATAGCCACGGTCTTTCAGTTCAGAAGTAAGTCCATCTTCTGAATCCATGTGGACGCGGCCTTTGAGTAGCTTGCTTGCACAGGTTCCACACTGTCCCTCGCGACAGCTGTAAGGCATCTGTATTCCGCAGGCTTCGGCGGTCTCCAGAAGCGTTGCGGAGGAAGACACCAAACGCGTTTGTTTTGAGCGCGCAAATTCCACCAGAACAATCTGCGTCGGTGGAATTTGCTCTGTGTTAGTAGGTACCTGGCCTGCTCCAAAGTTTTCTTGCTTTATTCTTGCTGAACTCACTTTCATTGCTTCCAGAACTTCGCGAGCTGCCTTCATCATTCCAGGAGGACCGCAAATGAAGAATGTGGACGAAGTAACGTCCTCCACATTGATTTCGATCAAATCTTGTGTGAGATGACCGGTCAGCCCAACCCATCGAGAATCTGGTTGGGAAAGCACCGTCGCGACGTGCAATCGCGGTAGTCGCGCTTGTAAGGATTTCAGCTCCGTTTCAAAGATGATGTCTTTGCTGGTGCGAACGAAATACAGAAGCGTGACTTCCGTGGAAAGACAACGATCATCGATGTAGCGCAACATCGACATGAAAGGCGTAATACCACTGCCACCCGCGATCAGTACAATCCGCTGATGCTGCGTTTCATCGAAGTAGAATTGGCCGGCCGGCTCTGAGACTTCCACGGTCAATCCGATACTGGCCTTTTGGTTCAAGAACCCTGATACGTATCCGCTGGCAGTTTGCTTCGGCGTGATTTCGATATAGCCCGTTTGCGAAGGGGAAGAGCAGATTGAATAACAGCGCGGCAGAGTCTTTCCATCAATGGCCCAATTGAATTTGAGGAACTGGCCTGGACGAAAGGAAATGCGGCAGTCGTGCGGAACTAGAAAGCGCAGAGTCTTAGCGTCATGCGTCTGCCGGTGAATTCGCGCCAATTTAAGGACGACTGAGCTTCTTCCTGATCCAGATTTGTCGACACTATCGAGTCCAATAAGTGCGTCGGCAGGTTTCGACCTACGCCACAATAGAGCAAGGAGCATGGTGGCGCACACGGTCGTGACAAAAACGGATATATACGCAGGCACGGTTGCCGGGCTCGCACTCCGTAGTAGATATGCTCCCAAATTGATAATGACGAGCAGATAAGAAATTCCCGTAATCGACAATCCAAGGACTCGCAGGGTCGTGGTGGGGCGTTTGTAGTGCCGGGCCACAGCCACCTTTATAAGCAGGAGCGGAAGGAGTATCAGCGCCAGAGATGCGTGAACAATGTTGCGCGGTGAAAGTTCATCACTAAGCCCTTTCAGGCGTAACACCATGTGATAGCTCATCACGCAATACAAAAACGTGAATAAGTAACCGATAATGCGATGCGCTCGCACTCGCCATGCCTGAGCTCTGGGATTGGAGTGCCGATCACCTCGCAACATCAAGTAGGAGTTGACTCCGGCGAAAAGCACGAATACTACGCCGAGTGCCAAAGTGAGAGGAGGTTGCATCACTTTGTGGTAGCTGTCGCGTGAGAAGAGGAATTGCGAGCATGCGAAGGCACAGGATCGACAACCGCAATTCGCTTTGTTTGAGTAGAAATACGCATATCAGAGCTCTCGTCCGCACTTGTCATGGCAACTCTAAGAAGGAACAGCGATTGCAAAATTAAGAGCGAAGCCACCGCACTGAGGGCAAATTCCGTGATCATGAGATCCTGCCTTTCCATTTCCGTACTCACTAAAGACCTCAGGGCATCGTGTTTATTCCGGAATTGCCAACCCGTTTAACCCTTCGATGTTGAAACTCTGGGGCGGTAAAAGGAATAAGTCTTTCCGCGCTCCAGTCTTTATGACTGCCGGGTCGTGTGCGCTCGGCTCAAGTTCCAGAGGGTTACGCGATCATCAACGCTTCCTTAATCTCAACGGGCGTGGCAACGCCAATCTTTCAGGTCAGCCAGGAAGAGGCCTTTGCACATTCAGGCTATCGGGATGAAGCTACCCGCAGAATTTTCTCGAGATCTGGCATTGAATATCGTCACTTCTATTTCCACAATGGGATTAGGATCGATGAAGGTTCCGATGAGCTGAATCGGCGATATGTTCGCGGCGCAATGGAAATTGGTTGCCGCGCAATTCGAAAGTGTCTTGAGTCCGCGGGTTTGACGGAGCGGGATATCGATTTGTTCGTGCTATGCAGCTCGACTGGCTACAGTTGCCCCGACATTGCCAGTCGACTGATAGGACACATGGGATTTCGTTCTGGCATTCAGCGAGCACCCATCCTCGGACTCGGCTGCGGTGGAGCCCTCCCCAGCTTGCAACGAGCCTGCGATTTCGTGCGGACTCACATAGGTCAAGTAGCGCTTGTATTGACGGTAGAGATTTGTTCGGCATGCTACTACCGCGATGACACGCTTGAAACCGTTATTGGGAATGCAATCTGCGCTGATGGTGCTGCGGCGGCTTTACTAATCGCGGGAGCGCCGCCAGATCCGCCGTTCCCAGAGATTGTTGACTTCGAATCCTTTATTGATCCTAAGCACCTGGGGAGCGTTGGCTTTGAACATCGGGATGGGAAGCTGCGCATCGTCTTGGGCTCTGAAGTGCGGCAGCTGGCCCCTGGCCTTTTAGAGGGAGCGCTGTGTCCACTATTGGCGCGAAATAACCTTCGCCATTCAGACATTCGCTTTTGGGTTGTCCATCCCGGAGGACGCAGAGTTATCGATAGCGTTCAGAAGCACTTGAATCTTTCAGATTCCGAATTGCAATTTTCGAGAGATGTGCTTCGCAACTACGGGAACATGTCATCGGCAACCGCGATGTTTGTGTTCCATGAGGTAGTCCACAACGGCAAGCCGAAAGCTGGAGATTGGGGCGTTATGGCTGCGCTCGGTCCCGGGATGGCGGCGGAAGCAGCTCTACTCAGATGGTGAATATCTTCGCCTTGAGATTCGGTCCTCTGCTTCGTGTCCTCAATCATCGTATAAGAGCCGGTCGGTTGCGAGAATTACGGCAATTCTTATCAAGCGGCAATTCCTCTCGTCCGGCAACCGCAGCGGTGCCTTGGAGCCAGACGCTGTCCCAACAACCGCCATTGGTGTTCCAGATGGCGAGTGGGTACTGGGTTTCACAGGCAATTTATACCGCCGCGAAGCTTGGCATTGCAGACGTGCTAACTGACGGCCCTAAATCGGTGGATGAAATCGCGAATGCCGTCGAGGCGGACGCAGATTCCTTGCGTAGACTCTTGCGCGTGCTGTCCATGCTCAACGTTTGTCAAATTACGAAGTCGGAGCGGTTCGAGCTGACGGCACTGGGCAGATCGCTGCAGTCGGGTGTTTCAGGATCACAGCGCGCGATCGTGCTGACTCTAGGTGAACTTCACTATAAAGCGTGGGGCCATCTGTGTGAGAGCGTGCAAACAGGCCATCCCGGGTTTTGCAGCGTCTTCGGCTCTCCAATGTTCGATTTCCTGGAAGAGAACTCCAATGCAGGCGAGATCTTCAATCTCGCGATGACAGATTTCTCAGCATTTGTCGCACACGCCTTACTGGTCTCTTATGACTTTTCCGGAATTAAGTCACTGGTGGATGTAGGTGGCGGCTGCGGGAAGCTATTGACGAGCATTCTGGAGGTTTATCCAAGTTTGCAAGGCGTTATCGTCGATCTTCCTGGCGTTATCGACGCAGCTTGTGAGCGCATACGGTCACATCCTTGCCGCGATCGTTGCACCGCAATCTCCGGAAATTTCTTTCAATCAGTCCCGCCTGGTGGAGACGTGTATTTACTCAGCGGCGTCATCCATGATTGGGACGATGAAGCAGCTCAAGTAATCTTGAAGAATTGCCGAAACTCAATGCGTCCACAAGCTAAAGTCCTAGCCGTTGAATGCGTCGTGCCCGAGAGTGACGAGCCATCTTTCAGCAAGCTGCTCGATTTGAACATGATGGTTATGACAGGCGGTCGTGAGCGAACCGAGCGCGAGTTTCGTGAGTTGTTCGGTAATTCTGGGTTAAGAGTAACTAAAGTCGTTTCTACGGCGTCCCCACTGCGAATCATCGAAGCGATTCGTAACTAGTTCCAGTCTCGAAAATAATTGCCCAAGTGGGCGGTAAGACTTCGTCCCATCAAGTCGGTCCCTCCCAAATCGGAATACATGGAATTTCTGATCGCATCAGTGCGTTCTGAGCTTACAGCAGTCCCTTAAATCTTATTGAGATCAAAGTTGCGACAGAAAGGAAGAGTTCTACGAATGATTAAGAAAGCTCTTGGTAGAGTCGCTCTGGTTGGGCTAACGATGTGTGGGATATCTACATCAACTGTGATGGCGCAAGATTCGCTGTTTCGATCCGTCATCATCGGGTCCAATCCCAAAACAATTATTGCCGGAGTGCAGAGCGGTGGCGCGCCCTGGACAGTTGAGCGGGGTTCAGCCGTGCTGAATGACGACGGTAAATTACACGTAACATTGCGCGATTTAATTTTGCCGAACCTCGGAAACCCGGGACCAGTAACGAGTGTCAGTGCGAGTCTCGTTTGTGGAGGTGCGGGCGGCACTGTGGTGGCCACCACGGATCCTGTTCCGCTCTCGGGAGACGGAAACGCTGACATTGATGCGAAAATCTCCGTGCCTGGACCGTGTTTCGCTCCGACAGTTTTGGTTCGAGCCGCGGGATTTAACGGCAACGTGCTCCCTCAACCCGGTCCCTGGATTGCGGCCAGTGGCACGACCGTTCCAAATGGTTCGCAAGATAAAGACGGGGACGGGAAATAACGTCCAGCTACATCAAACGCGGCCAGCGCAGCTTGATGGACGTAGAGCGCTGGCCCATTCCAACAGTATGTGCTTGGGGGCAAGGAAAAAGCCCGCGCATTGCGGGCTTTCCCAGTCATGATGCCACGAAACCGCGGATTCGGGCATGACTAACCTGGTTAGAATTCTCGTCGCGCCTGATCCGCTTCGTTTGCCAGGTCAGCAACAACTCAAGAAAGGCTTTTTGGCTGTCCGATGAAAAGGCCGTCAACAATAAAACCGTTGATGGCACCGACCGCGTCGATTTGTCCTGCACCGGTGGGACGAATGATCGCGCATTCCGGCAGCCCTTTGATGAAGTCGCAAGGCTCGGGCATGATCAGGTTGGCCTGTAATGATTCGGGTTGGTTGTGAGCGAGATCCACGCGTGTTGCCGGGTGTTGAAGACTATTCCGACACGTGAAGCATCATGGCAACAAAACAAGCCATGACTCCACCCAAGAGCAATATGAGCATGATTACGCCCTCGAAATCGGCGGGTTGTCGAACCCGGGGGTTGCTTTCCTGAAGGTCTGGATCTAGATAGTGAATGATTCGAGAGATTTCTCGATCAGAAGTCAGTTCAATCAGATTTGGCTCTAGCATGGGCTTTTTCGTACTTCCTGCAGAACGGGAATGTCGCGTTGCACTGCGGGAATACAGTGCCCTGCTTTGACAGGGCACTGGGACTTGATTGACAAGGATCAGTTTCCTGCGCTCGTGACGACGGTCTGCTTGTCCCCGCCGCGAGCCAGCTGTATCTCTTTCTTCGAAGCTGCGAAATGCAACTTGCCGGACGGGGTGACAACATCGCTTAAGAAGTACTGGTCACCAATCCGATGAAATACCAGCTGACTTCCTGTGACGGTGGTATTGAACTCGCTCGCGACCGCCAAAGCGCCAGTACCCTGGCCAAGGAACGCGAGACCTGACTTGTCGTTAGGTAACGATTCTCGAACGGTATATGTGGCGGCCGGTAACTCTTTTCCGCTAACAACGAAATTGAAAGGGACATTAACTTTGAGTTCCTCAGCATTTGCCTTTGCTAAGGTGGCGAACACGATTCCCATTATGCACAACACTGTAAAACGTTTCCTCATTTGAACTATTCTCCTTGAGCACATTCATCAAATTCTGTGCGCACTTAATAGACACTGCACGAGGCTCAGCGATTCCCAAACGGCACTATTTGAGGCTGAAAACTGATTACGGGAGCAAAAATATCGCTGCGTTAATGAGCTGAGATATTTTCGTGGGACGAGCCTACGATCATCGGGCTAATACGGGAATAAATCACTGCGAGCTGAGTACATTCCAAAAGAGAGTGCTGGACTGCAATTGCGGTCGAGCACCGGTCAAGATTCCAACAAGTGAGGATCGGAATGACAAAAGCTACAGTCGCAGTAGCTCTTCTATGCGCCAGTCTGTGGTGTACGACTGAAACATGGGCGCAAGAGGAAACGCAGAAATCAAATGGTCCTTTTACGCAATCTGTGAACGAAGTTGTTCAGTGGAACAAGATTCTTCTAACAATTGTTCGGACGCCAGGCGCTCAGCCCGCAACTGTTCATCCAACCCGCAGCTTCGCGATGATGCATGTAGCGATCTACGACGCGGTGAATGCCATTGATCGGAGTCATTCGCCGTACCTGATCCAGGTTGCTGAGGTCTCGAAGCACGCATCACAAGCAGCAGCGGCGGCTGCCGCAGGACACGAAGTCCTCCTTGCGCTGTACCCAAACTTCAAGACAACACTCGATGCTGACCTTCAGCAATCGCTCGCAAACATCGGCTCCGGCAGGGAAGTGAATGAAGGGCTCCGCATCGGCCAAGAAGTCGGCGATCGCATAGTGGCGTTGCGAAGCAACGATGGGTCCGACGCTCCACCTATTCCTTATGTCTTTGGCCCAGCGCCAGGCGACTACCAATCAACGCCGCCGAATTTTCCCAAGCAGCCTCAGTTTACAAACTGGCCGCATGTGACGCCCTTTGCCCTCCGTAACGCGGCCCAATTCCGTCCAGGACCGCCACCGAGTTTGAGCAGCGACGTTTATGAGGACGCGTTCAATGAGACCAAGTCCCTTGGGATTGCAAATGGCACAGCCGCGACAGCGGATCAGGCCCTCACGGGGCATTTCTGGAATGGAGCAATTCAGAACTACTGGAATGAAATCACGCAGACTGCAGCAATTGACTTTGGCTTGACAACCGCGCAGAGCGCCCGCCTATTCGCACTTCTCAATCTATCTTTTGCGGACAGTGTGATTGCCTTCTACGACGCTAAATACACTTACAATTTCTGGAGGCCGGTAACGGCTATCCGAGGAGCCTCCGCTGCCATCAACCCGAAGACTCTGCCGGATGCAAATTGGCTGCCCGAAGTCGGCAATACCACTCCCGATCCGTCATATCCCGGCGCACACGCCGTAATCAGCGCAGCAGGTGCAGCGGTCCTGATCTCCTTCTTTCATCGCGACCAGTTGAATTTTCAGGTCACGTCGGAAGTGATGCCGGGAGTGGAGCGGGCATTTGATTCCTTCTCAGATGCTGCCCAAGAAGCCACTCTAAGTCGAATGTTCGCTGGAGTGCACTTCCGTTTCGATTTGACTCACGGTCAACGCCTCGGCCGCCAAGTGGCTGACTTCGTCTTCGACAACCTATTGACTCCTGTCGAAGGAGCGCCAGACGAAAGAGGAGATCACTGATTCGCTGTATTTCGGAGTCCGTCCAATTCTAGGAACCTTTCGATTCTGTACAATCAACAGCTCCCGTACTCTGAGGAATGGAATCTCGGTGTCCAACATATTTTTGGTAAGTCATACACAGTCGAAGTCCGATACCTTGGCAGCCGGGGAATTCATCTGCCAGTTCAAGATCGCCTGAATCGTCAGGCAGTTGTTGGACCAGACAATTTTCTTCCCACCTTTATTAATCCGGCCACGGTGCCGTCTCAGGCTCAGCTAAACACGCTGAAAACCCTCGATCAGGTACAGGCATTCAGGTCCAGCTTTGTGCCTGCATTCGTGGCGGCGGAATTTACAAGTAACGTCACTTCGTTCGAGCCGTTCGGAAGCTCGATCTACCCATGGCCTCGCAAGCTCCGTCAGCCGTCGCTTCGATCATGGTTTGGAATTCAATTTGGCGTACACCTAGAGCCATCTGATTGACGACAGTACTGCAGATGTGTTCTCGACGCTGCTCACACCTCGTCGTCCGCAAGACCCTCAAAATGTCGCAGCAGATCGAAGTACGTCAGCGCTCGATCACAGGCAGCGGCTCACGATCAGTGCAATCTACGATTTGCCATTCTTCAAGCAATCGAACTGGATGATGAGGAATCTGGTTGGTAACTGGGAAATCGCCCCGATCTACACGTTCGAATCTCCGGAATACGCGACAGTCCAAAGCGCGCAGAATTCCAATCTGGCCGGGGACACATTCCCGACTCGCGCGATCTTCAATCCGCAAGGCACTGCTGGTGTTGGTAGCGGGGTAAATCCGCTGACGAACTCACAGGGCCAGATTGTCGGCTACGTGGCAAACAATCCAAACGCTCAATACATCGTGGCCGGTGTTGGCGCTCTATCGAATGCTTCGAGAAACACGCTTGCATTGCCGCGTACGAATAACTGGGATCTCTCGGTTGTGAAGCGCGTCGGAATTAATGACAGGATGTCTTTCGAGTTTCTGGCGCAAGCCTACAACGTCTTCAATCATTCGCAATACGTTCCCGGCTCTATCAATCAAATCAACGCGGTAGGCCTGATTGGACAGCCGCTGGACTTTACAACTACAGCCACTCGCAACTTCCTTACGCCAAGTTCACCGACGTTCGACAAGCCGAACTTGGTTTTTCCGAACAATGCCCGAACGATGCAACTTGGAGCAAAGTTCATCTTTTGATGACTTTTGTTCCGACAATTCAAGGGGAGCCCTAGGCTCCCCTTTCTCGCCTGCACTTTTGCTTTCCCCAAACAGTCGAACGCAGCCTCTCCGGTTCAAAGGGAATGCGTCCGGCCCGTCACACATTTCTGACGCTGGCGAGCTGACGGCGGACATCTGTCTACCGTCAGCCCTCAAACACCACGCTTTATTGAGGCGTGTACCAGCGAACGTAATCGACTTGCATCGGTCCCGGATTGCTCAGGCCGCTTGTCGATCCTCCGAGCGTTCCACCTACAGCCACGTTCAGGATTGTGAAGACGTTCTGGTTGAACGGCCACGTATCTCCTGAAGGAAGACCGCTAGGAGTCACCGTGAAGAACGGTGTAGATGCATTGTCCACGAAGAACTGCATTTCGTTTTGCGTCCAGACGATCCCGTAGGTGTGGAACGCGGTGTCTGCGGCCTCCCCGTTCGGGAATGTGTAGCGCATTCCAATTCCGCTCCCTCCAGTTTTGGCTGTATGGATGGTCGAATTGTTCCCCGACGGACCTGCTCCATTGTGTACCTGCGGAGACCAGTTCTCCATGATGTCGGCTTCGCCGCAGGTGGGCCACCCCACCGTACCGATGTTGCTGCCCAAGGTCCAGAATGCAGGCCACAGGCCCTGGTTTGTCGTATTGGGAAGCTGGATGCTGGCCTCAAGAATTCCGAATTGGAAGTTCTGTTTGCCTTGCGTATTCATGCGACCAGATATCCACGTTCCGTTGACATTCCTGGGCTGGATCAGGAGGTGCCCGCCGCCATCGATGTAAACCGGTGCCGTAGATGTGCTGAACGTCGTCGGGCACTGCGACGGATTGCCTGCGTAGCCTGGAGGTCCGCAATACACTTCGGCTTCACCATTGCCCCACCCGTTATTGTTTCCGAGATCGAACTTCCACACCGATATATCAGGAGAACCGGCGCTGCCGTTGAACTCCTGGCACCACTGCGGCACGTAAGTTGTTCCGTTGACGGTGATGTTCGAGACGCCTGCGCATGATCCGGTCCCGCCGCCGCTGCCGGATGTAAATGCCATGTAGTTGATGTTCCAGCCGCCATTATCCTGGTCGAGAGTCAGCACTTGCTGGCCCGCCGGCAGCGTCACTGTCGCTGTCACGTTGGTCCAGGTCTGCCAGCCTCCGGTCGCGGGTACATTCACAGAGCCGGTGAGGTTCGTTCCTGACGAGTTGGCGATGTGGAAGGCATCTGTCACTGCGTTGATAGCCGCAACGCGGAAGGTCACTGTGTAAGTTCCGGCCGATGCCACGTTCACCGTGTAGCGGAACCATTGACCCGTCGCGGTCCAACCGAGGTTATCCCCGCCACCTGTGTCGGTCGTGGCTTCCAGATCGATGCCGTCGGAGCGATAGCTGTTCGCGGTCCCATTTGTGGAAGTCACGTGATAGCCCACGCCTGAGCCTCCGGTGTCGTAGTTCTCGGCTTGCACTGTGCCGGGAATGGCAGCAGGAGTTCCTCCGTATGGTCCTTCACCGCCAGAGCCTGTGAAAGCCACAAAGTTGATGTTCCAGCCGGGATTGTCCTGATTCACGGTCAACACCTGCTGCCCGGCCGGCAGCGTGATACTGGCCGTTACGTTGGTCCACGTTTGCCAGGCGCCCGTCGCCGGCACGTTGATATTGCCGCTTAAGTTCGTGCCCGACGAGTTGGAGATGTGCAAGGCATCTGTCACCGCATTGATTGCTGCCACGCGAAAGGTGACGGTGTAAGTTCCCGCCGCGTTCACGTTTACCGTGTACTTGAACCACTGACCCTTCGCAGTCCAGCCCAGGTTATCGCCGCCACCAGTGTCGGTGGTTGCTTCCAGATCCACACCGTCGGAGCGGTAGTTGTTGGCAGTCCCATTTACGGAAGTAACGTTGTAGGCAACTCCTTGCCCACCAGTGTCATAGTTCTCCGCCTGCATCGTGCCGGGAATGGCGGCGGGAGTTCCGCCGTAAGGTCCTTCGGCTGCAAAGGAGAAAGCGGATACGAATAACACAAAGGCTGCGCACAGAGCACAGAAGCTCAAGCAAGATCTTGTTGTCATGGTTATCCCTCGGCTCTCCTAAAGTCGGTTTTTTGACGCCACGGCGGGCGCAGAGACAAGGCGAAGCGGCGGTGCGCTAGCTGGACGCCGAAATCCTGAGATGCTGCTGGATCAGAGTTGGTTGTGGGGAGTATCTACTAAATCGTTTTGTTAAGTAGTTGGAGTGCGGGAGAACCTTTGGCATTAAGCGCTTTAGCCGTGTACCAAGTCTTGTCGACTCGGGGAGACTTCTCCCTCGCGTCTCTTCGCAGCTAATCCAAAGGCTCGTTTCTGAACCTGCCTACCAACAGCGCCACTGTAATCGCGATATAGAGAACCCCGGTAACCCCTTCGAGTGCCGCGAGTATGCGGGCTTCCCCGCTAAGCGGCACGATATCGCCATAGCCAATCGTAGAGAGCGTTATGAGGCTGAAATAAAGGAGCTCGGTTTGACGGTCGTCTCCGTGGCTTCCAATCTGGATTGAGCCTGGAGAGAAGGCATCTATCGCTAAATACAGAGTCGCCCATAGCAACGCAAGCAACAGATAAATGTTGACCGCAGTGTAGAGCTGCGCCGTAGCGACGGAACGAGTGTTCCTTAAATGGGAGAAAAGACCTGCAGCCGCGAGTGCGAAGAACGCAGCCAGAAATCCCCATCGAACTCCGGTCAGTGTTCGGCTGCGGAACGTATTACCTGCCAGCACAAAGATCACATTGCCCAACGCCAACAGAACCGACGGCCACACCCACTGTTTTATCTGCGACAATCGGACAATGGATAAGACTACCGGTACGAACGTCACTGCCATGAGCACCAGTCGGCTCCAATTACCCTGGTTCAACACCGGAGTCAACAGAATCGCCACTAGGAGCGATAGGAGGAGTAACAAATCCGGTCGCGATTGAAGTTTCGAGCTCAATGGGAAAACCTCAATAACACCCATACTATCGAGTAGCTGTCAAAGTCCGTTATCACCGTGATCGGCTGGTCCGATCGTATTGTTGGAATGGTTCGACCCTGACGTATGTACTGGAAATGCTTTGCTTCAACAGCGACCAAAGTTCTCACGCCCGTTCGTGTGAACGCATGAGGTGTACGTACCTACCAGCATCGTCACGGTTGGACTTGTTTGAAATCGAAATAAGCCAGATTCATGTTGCCGAGGGTCACTATGTGGATGGTGAGAACATTTTTACCTTTACTGAGAGGGACTTTGAAGAGCTGTGACGCCAAATTCCAGTGGTGCCATTGACGCCAGGCCACCGGATCTGCAGGATCGTTGGTCGATGTGATCTGCAGAGCTCCTGTTGCGTTCTTTCCATTTACGTCCACTGATATCGTCCCGCCACGATTCGATGTGTAAAGGAAATCCGCTGCATATGTTCCCGCGTGTGTAACGTCGACTGTAATGTCGAACCACTCTCCGGGTTCGGTCCAGCCGACATAAGGCAGGTCTGCGGGAGGAACGATTTTGTCGAAGGGATTGTCATCGATCGGATCTGGTTTTCTCTGAAACTTCGTGTAGGAAGTATCCACTCCCTCCTGCATGCGAAATTCGTTGAGATAGGTGCCATCGGCCGGATTCAACTCTCCGCTGCCGTGATTCTTTTGATCGGTGTCGTGATACGCGACTCCTTCGCCGCCCAGGTCATAGTAGGCGCACAAGATCTTTCCAGGTATTTTCTGTGGACCGCCTTGATAGCGGCTGTCGTGATAAGGCAAGCCTTTATATTGGCTCAAGAATGACTGGGGAAATGCGGTCCTCGGCAGTATCGAAGCGGCAAGGAAGCACAGCGAAAGAAATCTAGCGCTCATTCTTCAACTCCGTGGGTACGGATTCGCACGGCGGCCAATGTGTTTGTTTTGCTTGAGCTAAACCTGGAACAGTTCGATCCCGTGTTCTTTTCCCAGATTGCGCGAGTACTTCTTCTCCGACGCATTGTTCCAATGCTCATGGACACCAAGGCTGCGGCATCGGATGCCGTCGCGGTCGGGGTCATAGAGCGTCTTCGAAGGCGGGTCGTTAGCCAAGGCAGATTCGCGCAAATAGTTATCGGCATTCGCGATATCCGGAAGATCAGGCCATTCCGAAGTGAGAAAATCGAATCCGACGGAATCGATCGCTACCCCGTCAAATGACATAAAAATGCTGTTCGGCCAAGCGTCGTTGAAGGGCGCCATCTTCCACTTACGATGAGGCGGACCATCCACGTTATCGTTTCCGTAGAGCCCATCAATAATAAAAAGGATGGTTTTCTCGCCGAGATCCTTATGACCCAGGAAATCTGTAAATGCTGAGTAACTTGCCGAACCGTCCCGCTTGGGAGGGAAGCCGTCGTGGGCGTTCTTGCGCCAGTCGGGATTGATACTCGTAGCGCCGAACAGATTCTTTGCACAAAGAGTGACGCCTGAACTCACATGCGCTCTCAATATCGCAGCATCGATGAGATAGGAAGCTTCAACGACTGTGGTATCCAGCCCCGAAGCATTGCGGCTTGTAACCGAAAAAGGGATCGCGTTGGGTTTGAACTCGGCTTTTACTCGTCCATCTCCCCCAATATGGTCCACAAACACGACGCCTGGAAATTCATGGTGAATCTTGTCGTAGAGATTGCTCGGGATGAACCGGCTGGAATCGAAGACGGTGATTGCTGATGCGGGCACTCGCCCGGGACCGGTCAATTGTCGGACAAGTGAAAGGATCAAATGGGGCGACGAGTTCAAGCGCTCGATCGTGCCATGGTCCGTTGTGTTGTTCAGGTTCGCCTTAATTGCGATCTTCTCGCCGGCCTTGTATCCGGCGTTGCCGCGATCATGAGTGCGATTGAAGTAGTGAAAGATGGAGTTCCATGCCTGGGCATCGTTTTTTTGATTAGTAAGACCGCGAATCGATCGGGAAACCAGGCGGTCGATTACAGACTGATTATTGTTTGCATCAGTCCACCAGGAACCCGTGCCATCCCAGGTCACAGCCGCCGGATCGTGCGCCCATGTGACTCGACCGGGAAGCACGCCGCGGGGAATTCCTAATGGCGTTAGCGGTTCGAACAAGGAGGAGGGTACGAAGCTGGCAGCGGCAAGTGATAGAGCGAACTGTCGGCGCGTCATGTCCATTTTTGTTTGCTCCTAAAGCACAAGACTTACGGCCCGGCATCATCGGATAGAATATCGATTTTCTACACGACCAAATATGATCGACGCGAGTATATTTGCGTTGTTGCGAGTGGGTCAATCGTCCGCCTTTCTTAGATCCCGACCACCCTGCATGTCTCTTCGGATCTTATGCATCGAACCGACCTAGTTCCTGAAATAGAACTTGCCTTTACCGACTTAGTTCATCCAAAAGTAGAAGGTGCGCAGATCGGCTGGCGCGCCCTGGCAACTCAACTTCTGTGAAGTCGATCATCAGCGCACTAAGCTTCAACTTGCCTGGCATGAAGTGACTCGACCAGGGCTCGGATGTCCCGGTTCTCGAAAACCCTACTTTCGGGCACTACGGTTTTCTGGACGACAACGTGCACCATGCCCCGCGCCAAATCGTCAGCCCGAATCACATGGTTGGGAAGGAGCACCCGAAACGCTGGATAGATCGCGCGCATGAGGCGGTAGGTGAAAGTTGGTTCCTTTCGCGGTTCGACAGGGTAGATGTATGCAGGCCGGAAGATATACACGCGCGGGAACCCCGCGGCGAGCACCGCGTTCTCTGCCTCTCCCTTATAACGTGCAAAAGCCATCCGGCTTCGACCGGTTGGGTCCGCGCCACTCCCACTCAAAAATGAGAATGCTGCGTCGGGGTTGCTTCTGCGGAGAACTCGTGCGAATTCGATTGTGTAGTTCACAGTAATTGTCCGGAGTTCTGCGTCTGAGACCGCCCCGGTATAGGCGCCCAGGCAGAAGATGGCTGCATCCTGACCTGATAGCGCCTCCGTGAGTGCAGCGCAGTCTGCGAAGTTGGCATGCACAACCTGGTTCAGTTTGGGATGCGAGATGTCGAGCTTCCGGCGCCCAATCGAAGTCACACTTCTGACGGCGGAGTTATCGAGCGCGTAGCGAAGGGCATGTCTGCCGACCATTCCACTCGCGCCCACAATGACGAGGCGCTTCTGGTCGGCGGTGGGAACGCTCATCGACACACTTGAAGCCACTTGGTGTGGCACTGTCATGACCTAATCCGCTCCTCGATCCAGTCAGACCCTGGTCCCGAACAACGGGATCAAAACATCTAAGTGCTTCATTTGGGGTCTAGGAACCTGAAAACCTTTCTTTCTCTCCCTCGGTTGTCCCGAAGTTGTACCGAGCCGCTCACCTCAAGACACCGATAAAGGATGATTTCAAAATGGGCCTGCCACTTGTAATTGCATTCACTGTGATCACTAGATTGAAGCTTCGATTCTTTTGATTCCTTCATTCCTTGCGCATCAATCCTTTAGCAACTTGCGGAAGCGAAATTCAGGACAACTGATTCTTGTGAGGAGCGTCGAAAGTTTGGCTGCGAATCCCGCTATTTCGCAATTTCTTAGTTCCGAAAGAGCGGAGCGTCAGGCCTCGATCCGGATCACGAGAACGACAAACGATTTGCAATCGATTCCTACAAGTAAATCAGTCCACGACGCAACGCGATAGCGAGCGCCTGGGTGCGATCATTGGCGCCGAGCTTTCCCATAATGTGTTTCATGTGAACCTTTACGGTTTCCTCGGTGATGTAGAGCTTCTCCGCGATGTCACGGTTGCGATTTCCGTCCACTAAGTGACGAAGAACCTCGACTTCGCGATCTGAAAGCGGCTCGTCGCTGTAGTGTTCCGCCAACTTGGCTGCGATCTGGCTCGGAATTTTCTTTTTTCCCGCGTGAACCCGGCGAATCGCATCGACCAACTCGCGAGGAGGCATGCTCTTGAGCATATAAGCTTGCGCCCCTTCTGCGAGGGCTCGGCGAATCTCGTCGTCCAACTCGAAGGTAGTCAGGATGATGCAACGTGCCTCAGGAAATCCGGCGCGGATGGCGATCATTGCGTCGATGCCGCTTATGTCCGGAAGCCTGAGATCCATGAGAATGACGTCAGCCTTTTGCTGCCGACAATAGTCAATGCCCTGCCGTCCTGTGGAGGCTTGTGCCACCAACACCATGTCCGGTTGAGCGTTGATGAGGGTCTCAATTCCGTAGCGGAACACGGGATGGTCATCAATATGCAAAATCGTAATTTTCTCACTCATACTCATCTGCCGTTTATTGCTTCTTGCTGGGCTTCAGGTTTACAAGCAACATCTCTCACGAAAACCGATTCTTGCAGCACGCAGGCTGCGTTCGGATTGCGTCAGCATAGTGCAGTGTCTAAGAGAATCAAGCACTCTTGATCTATATTCTTCTCCACGTCAGTCCTTCCTAAAACCGCCATTCACACCGATGGTTGAATTTCCCCGCAATGCAGTTCGCTGTTGCGTCGCGGCGAACCTACGCTGTGGCTCGAGCTCTTCTGCCCCACCGCGCTCACGATCCTCATACTGCTTGGAATTACTTGGCGGAAAGTTTGCCACCTTCTCTATGGTCCGAGTGCAGGCTTCGCGAACTTCGGAAGCCGAACAGCCGAGCAGCAGAGCACACTCGTGCACACGGTAGCGCTCCAGAACGCACAGCACGAAAACAAAGCGCTCGAAGTCTGCAAGGCCCAACATGGCGTACAGGTCGAAATGGCCGCTTGACTGCTGATCGTGAGAGAGGACAGTTGGGAGAAGCACGGAAGAATTGGAACGTTGCCGTCGCGGATTCAGTTCACGAATTGCGTTTTCGACAATCATGCGCTTTGCCCAGGCGCGTACCCGTTCCCGAAACACCCAGTTCGCTTTAACGCAACTCTCAATGCCGGCAACAAAGCACCTTTCTGCCCTTTCGGGATCGCCCGCAAGGAGAAACGAGAGCTGATAAAGACCATGCAAATCTTCGTCAAAAGTTTTGAGGAAATCCTCGCAAGTCGCGTAGCGATTCGAACCGTCTCTGTCCGTTCCATTGTAGGACTGCTCAGTCATTTCTCCACCTCTCAAGAGCTCCATGGACGATTTCTAAGAGGACTGCATCGTCGAACGGTTTGGCCAAGAACTCCACTGCCCCCTCGCGCATCGCATGAATTCGCATCTTGGCGTCGCCATGCGCAGTGATGAAGATGATCGGTATTCGGCCTCGCTCCGCCTTAAGCTTCGCTTGCAGTTCAAGACCGGACATACCTGGCATGCGAACGTCGGCGATCAGGCACCCAGCCTCTTGGAGGGCATTGGAATGCAGGAATTGTTCCGCGGAGCCGAAGCAGAGCGTGTACAGGCCATCCGACTCGATCAGATCTTGCAGCGCACGCTGAAACGACTCGTCGTCGTCCACGATTGCTACGAGTCTTGAGGCTCGCCGGATACTCATCGGACGAAGGCTAGCGACATCGCGAAGCGCGCACAATCCGCACTTAGTCGTGACGAACTATTACTTAGGTGATAGACGACTAGAAGATAAAAAGCGGGGACTCAACCGGACCGGCTACAAACTCGCGAGGCTACTTACGTGGTGAGAGTTTTAATTTGTCGGCCATGCGTAGTAGCTCAACCACAGATTCCGCCCGCATCTTCCGCATGACGTGGCCTCGGTGGATTTTTACTGTACCCTCGCTTGCGCGGATTTCAGAGGCAATCTGCTTATTCAGCAGGCCGGTGACGACGAGAGTCATAACCTCACGCTCTCGCGCGGTCAATGACTGATATCGCTCTTGCAAATTGTGGATCTCGGCCTGCTGCTTTCGCGCGGCGATGTCACCCTGGAGAGCCTGCTGAATGGCGTCCAGCAGATCCTGGTCCCTGAAGGGTTTCGTCAAGAATTCCACCGCACCCGACTTCAACGCCCTGACCGACATGGGAATGTCGCCGTGAGCCGTAATAAAGATGATGGGAATCTGAACGCCAGTTTCGGCCAATTGGCGCTGGAAATCGAGTCCGCTCATTTGGGGCAATCTTACGTCCAGGATTAGGCAACTCGGTTCACTCGTGCGTTGGTTGTTAAGAAACTCCTGGCCCGTTGCGAAAGCTTGGGCGCGGAGGCCAACTGACTCTACGAGATCCTGGATCGCCTGACGCATGCCGCGGTCATCATCGATGATGAACACGGTGGGAACGGCCGCCGATTTCATGCATGAGCCTCAGCTTCGACGGGAAGAGTGAAATAAAAGGTCGCGCCAGGCCCCTGATTGGCAGTGGCCCAGATTCGTCCTCCGAGAGACTCTACGATCGAGCGGCTGATAGCCAACCCCATGCCCGTCCCCTGTGGCTTTGTCGTCTGAAACGCGTCAAAAATTCGTTCGGGATTTTCCGCCGGCAATCCTATTCCGGTGTCGCTGATCGAAATGAGTAGTTGCCTTTGGGGATTCGGTCGCGATCTAATCATCAATTCGCCACCCGTGTCTTTCATGGCCTCGATGGCGTTCAACATGAGGTTCATGAATACCTGTTGGAGTTGCACCCGGTCAGCCAGGATGTCAGGCACATCTTCGTCGAGTTCACAACGAATAATTACGGAGTGCCGAAGGGCTTCGTCCCCAAGCAGGACCGTCATTTCTCGAATGATCTCTTTGACGTCAACGATCTCGCGTTGAGGAGGGATGCCTTTCTTGTAGAAGGACCGCAAGCGGTTGATGACATCGGCGGCACGGTTTCCGTCCTGCTCGATTCTCGTTGCTGCTGCCCGCGCTCTTTCTAGGTCCGGGGGATCATGCGCAAGCCATCGCAAAAGCGCGTTGGCGCTCGTGATCGAGGCTGCAATGGGCTGCTTGATTTCGTGCGCCAACGCGGCGGCCAGTTCTCCCATCATGTTGACGCGGTTGATGTGCGCCAAATCAGCTTCCAGTTGCCGCAACTTTTCGCGCTCCTGCTCGGCATGCTTTCGTTCGGTTATATCCATCGTGACACCGACGTACTCCCCGGTTTCTCCAGCGGGATTGCGATGTCCTATGGTACGTAGGAATCGGATCTGGCCGTCGTCGGCACGACAAATGCGAAATTCGCGAATTTCGTAATCCATTCTTGTGCGGATTGCATTTTCAAGAGTTGCCCTCACCGCCGGCTCGTCTTCCGGGTGGAGAGTGGCCCAAAAGCTTTCGAGTGGAGTAGGACCTTGGCGTGGATCGAAGCCGTGTATGCGATATGTTTCTTCCGACAGATGAAAGTTTTGCCTGGTAGCGAAATTCGATGCCCAACTGCCGATGTGCGCCAGGCTTTGCGCCTCCGCGAGGTATGCTTGCTCCCGCCGCAACTCCCGCATTAATAACTCATTCTCTGTGACGTCAATCGTGGTGCCGACAAACCCTTTGAAAACTCCTTGTTCAAAGACGGGAACAGCCACGGCACGAACATAGCGCAGTTGCCCATCAGGTCGAATAATTCGCTCGATTAGGTCGTGTCCCTTGTGTTGCTCCAGCATGATTTTGATGGTTTCAGCCATGGAGGCTCGGTCTTGTGGATGGACGAGGGCTAGATACTGTTCGACAGTAGGCGCTCCGTTCTGCGGATCGAGGCCGTAGATTTTGTACAGCTCTTCGGACCAATAATGACCAGACTCGTCGAACGCCCAGCTCCCTATATGAGCGAGGCGCTGTCCTTCGCTCAGATAAAACTGGCTTCGCCGCAGGGCTTCCTCCGCTCGCTTGCGCTCAGTGATGTCCTGGGTGGTGCCGAACATTTGGTAAGGTCGTCCCGATGAGTCTCTTTTTAAATCAGCCAGGCTGTGTACGACGCGCATTTCCCCGCTGGGACGAAAAAGTCGGTGTTCACAGTCAGCGCGCGTTCCAGAACGAATGGCCCCTTCTGCTGTCCGAAAAACAGCCTCTCGATCATCAGGGTGGATCATTTCGCGCACCTTGTCTAAGTCGATGGGGCCTTCCTGTGGCGACAGCCCAAAGATGCGGTAGGTTTCGTCCGACCAGATTAGGTGATTCGTCTGAAGGTCCCACACCCAATAGCCAACGTGGGCGACGCGTTGGGCTTCTTCAAGCCATGTCTTGCTTTCTTGTAATTCGCGAGACAGCGCCTGGTGCTCTTCCTCGGCGCGCTTCCGGTCAGTAATGTCCTGAACCGTACCGAATATTTCATACGGCCGGCCGGATGCGTCTCTTTTCACAGTGCCGATACCCTGGACAGTACGCACTTCGCCGTCAGGACGAACAACACGATGCTCCGCCTCAGTGTGGATTCCGCTACGAATATCCTGCTCAACTGCCCTGAAAACACGCTCCCGATCGTCAGGGTGGATCATTTCGCGTACCTTGTCGAAGTCAACGGGACCTTCCTGTGGCGTCAACCCAAAAATGCGATAGCTTTCGTCCGACCAGATTACGCGACTCTCGATAAGGTTCCATTCGTAGTGCCCTATGTGGGCGACACGTTGAGCCTCTTCAAGCTTTGCTTTGCTTTTTTGTAAGTTGCGAGACAGGGCCTCGCGCTCTTCATCGGCGCGTTTGCGCTCCGTGATATCGGTAACTACGCCGATGTACTCGAGGTTGCCGGAGTCATCTCTTCCGGCATGCGCAACCGCGTGGACATACTTGATGACACCATCGGGAAGGAGAATTCGATGCTCGACATCCAAGTCCATGCCGTTCTGCGCGGCACGATCCGACAGCTCTCGCACGCGGACCAGGTCCTCGGGGTGAACTCTGTCGAAAACCAGATCGAGCGTAGGATTCGTCTCTCGCGTGAAGCCCAGAATCCTGTAGGTTTCGTCCGACCAAACGAGCTCACCACTGCTGACCTTCCACCCGAAAGTTCCCGAATGACTTAGTCTCTGAGCATCTGCCAGGTACTGCCATCGTCTTTGCAACTCTGCCTGCGCTCGTTTCAAATGCTCGTTGGCCTTTTCCAGTTCGTTGGTCCTCTCGGTACCCCGAGCTTGCAAGACGTTGCTCGCTTCGACGAGAAGTTTTCGGTTTCGGCGCCGGCTACTCAGCAGGCCAACCAACAAGCTCAAAATCACAAGAGAAGTCAGAGTCGGCATCATTGGAAATGCAATCTCCGAAATTCGAAGAATCTTACCCTAGCCTCTCTAACCGTTGCTCCAAGGCGACCGCTGGCAGCCGCAGGAGGTTTTGACGAGAATGAACCCTGAACCGTCTTCGGCCTCAGCGTAATCGTGGAGGATCGCACGAGCTATGCGAAAAGCAATCAGCTCAAGATACTGATAAGCGAGTGATTTCAAAATGGGCTTCCACCTGTACTTCATTCGCTGAATCTTAATTAGTAGGTTGAAGGTTCGATTCCTTCCGTGCTCACCCATCTTTTCAAGCAGATGCGGGCGATTTGAAGAAGCCGATAGGCGAGCCTCAACAGCTATGACACCAAGTAGTTGCAGATCCGACCTATGAACTCAAAACTGGTCGGGGGCGGGCGACGGCACATGCAAGTCCAGCACCGTCATGCCCTGCTTCTTGTCGATATTGGTGAAGTAATGGACGGTATTTTCCGGCACCAGGATATAAGTGCCCTTTCTCACGTGATGGGTGACCCCGCCCTCTACGCCGTCGCCCACCAGGTTGGACGAATTCCGGCACGTAGGATGGATCAGCGTCCCGCCCAATATCAGATCGGCCTCACCGTCCACTACGTAGAAGAATTCCGCCATGCGGATGTGCAGCGAGGGGGGCGTGGCCGAGCGACGATATTCCACCGCCGCGTGGTGCAGCAGTCCGGCGCTCAGCACCACCTGGGCCGCAATCGCCTGGTCGGGCTTGATGATATTTTTCACCACGCCGACGCGATCGGCGACTTCGGCATCGTCTGACAGCATGCGGTTCTGCGCCTCGCCGGTCGGCGGTGGCATTACCGCAAGCTTTGAGCACATCTGGCCCTGCGTCGACTCCTGCGCGGCAGCGGCAGTCAACAAGGCTAAAATCATTAGTGAAGATTTCATCTCTATCCTCCTGCTTATTGTGGTTGGGAAATCCGCAAGCGAGGACACGCCGCAACTAGTCACGCTTAGGATTGTGTCATGAGCCTCAATCCTTCTTCTTCAGAATCATTACGCACTTCGCAGGGCGTGTCGAAGTACATAGTCGCATGGTGTTCAGCAGTGTATGCAGGCCAATGCGGGATGCCACTGTGATTAGGATTCCCAGTTCGGGCAAAGCTTACCCAGGCAGTGCTGATCTGCTTCGATAGCGCGAATGCTTCAGCAGCGCCACCGCTGTAGTGGTCGCACAGTTCCGCGTTGTCGAAGGTGAAGGCGATTTCGCAAGCGTGAAACGGGCCGGGACGGTCATCCAACACTGGAGTCCTCCAGGAAAAGATGTAAGAGTATGAGTGGGCTGCACCCGAAGCAGCCTTCCGGAGGGCCTGTGCGAACGCCGGGCGGCGCGTTTGTGAGGAGGCAGCGATCGTGGCGTATAGATCAAATGGAGTCGCCTTCGGATAATCGCGCCGGAACGCCTCGACAATCGCCTTGCTGTTTTCGCCGAACGCTTCACTAACCAGCCGATTCACTTCCACCATCTCCATTGCGCTAGCTTCGGGGCGATCTAACCCATTCACGAACTCGTGAAGATTAGTGCCAGTAATCAACGGTACGTCGGCTGAGATTTCTGGAGCTCCCGGATCGAATGGGTGACGAGGAAGTATGTGGCCATCCACTGTCGGCCCCCAATCGTATTCACCGTAGACTCTACGAATGGAAGGTTTGGGCCGAGGCATTTTCTTCATGGCTTCGGCCGCAGCACCCGAAAGCCGATCAACCGGGATTAACTGCAGTTCACTCACCTGCGATTTGGATAAACCCAGCTCTGCGATGACGAGTTCAGCCAGATGTTCCGAGTAATCAGGAGAAAGCGATTTAAGAAAGGGTCCGCTCTGCACAATGGCACGATGGAATAAGCCCTTCGCCGCCGGCATCGCCATGAGGGCAATGACTTTTCCTCCGCCGCCCGATTGACCAAAAATGGTTACGCTTCTCGCGTCGCCACCGAAAGTCGCGATGTTATCGCGAACCCACTCTAATACAGCTACAAGGTCGAGCATGCCAACGTTGGCGGAGCTGGCATATTCTTCTCCTCCCAATTGCGCAAGGTTGAGATAGCCATACACGTTCAGCCGATGATTGTGAGTCACGACCACTACGTCATGATTGCGGGCAAGACTCTCGCCGTCATAGGCAAGAAGATCATGACCGCTGCCGCCAGAAAATCCTCCACCGTGCATGTACACCATGACTGGGCGCTTATGCGAGCCATTGATCTCCTGTGTCCATAGATTGAGACGCAGGCAATCCTCGCCTGGGACCGTGGCCGCCGCGCCACGATGCAGCACGAACTGATCTTCGTCGGAGGTCGCAAGGTTTTTCCCGTCGGTATTGAAGTGCGCAGAGTCCTGATTCGGGCAAACGCGTCCATATTGCAATGCGTTGCGAACCCCACTCCAGGGTTCGGGCTTGATTGGCGGCATGAAGCGCCTGGCACCAGACGTGGATGCGCCATAAGGTACGCCTTTGAAAATGTACACACCGTTCCGCCTGAAGCCGCGGATTTTTCCGCTGGTTGTTTCTGCGACCGTCACTGCGTCAGAAGCGGTAACCGTGCCACGTTCCCGGCTTGCTGTCGGTTTTGTTTTCGGAAGCGCTTCCGGCGTGGGATGTGCTATCGAAGTGGTGGGTAAGATGACCGAACCGGCTAATTGTGCTCCCAGGGTTGCTATGCCGCTGATGAAGGAACGCCGTCCCTGGGAAGCAACTCCTAGCCCGTGCTTCACGTTTTTGTGCACATGCGGATCTTTCATCGAATCCTCCAGGAGTTCATCGTTTTGCTCGAAGAAGGCTTCAGACTTCGCATTTCACAGCATCAATTGGCCGCCGTTCACCTCGATAGTCTCACCCACTACGTAGCTGGCGGCTTCGGAGGCCAAAAAGGCGATCACGTTCGCGCATTCCATAGCTGTGCCCACGCGGCCGAGGGGAATTGCGGCGACGAAATTGCGCATCATCTCCGGCGTCGAGAACACTTCGTGAAAGGGAGTGTCGATTACACCTGGGGAGACGGCATTGACGCGCACGCCATATGGAGCAAGTTCCTTAGCCAGGGATTTGGTGTACGTGATCAGTCCGCCTTTCGCCGCAGAATACGGGCCCGCGCCTGGTCCTCCGCCACTTCGACCGGCGATCGAGACGACGTTGATGATCGCGCCTCTCTTGCGCTCGACCATCGATGAAGCTACCGCCTTCGAGCAAAGTGCGGCGCTGGTGAGATTGAGATTGAAGATCTCGTTCCACGTGGCTTCGTCGAGCTCAGCCACTGTCATACGGCGCAACAGCGAACCCGCGTTATTGACGAGAATATCGATGGGCCCAAGCTGCTCCGTTGCGTTCTTCACCATCGACTGAATCTCGCAGCTTTTGCGCATATCCGCCCGGATTGAAATTGCTTTGCCGCCGGCATCGCCAATTTGCCGTTGAACGTGAGCCGCGCCGTCGCCATTGCTGTGATATCCAATCGCGACCTTCGCTCCCAATTCGGCAAATACGGAAGCCGTTGCTGCACCAATGCCCGACGACGCGCCGGTAATCAATGCAACTTTCCCAGTTAGGTCCAGATAGTTCTGCATCTCAGTTTGGTATCGCCGCTTCTTCTAAAGTCAAACCGCGAATCCTTCTCCTACCGATGGGCCGTAACTCACCCACGAGCAGCCATAGAATGGTCGCACAGATCAGCGGGAGCAATCCGAAGCCGACGAACACTGGCGTGTACGAATAGTGATCCACCAGCCAGCCGGTGATCAGCGTGAACAGCATGCCACCGAATCCGGAGCCCATACTTGCAAGTCCATAAACCGAGGCAACAGAGTTTTTAGGAAACACGTCGCCCGGCATAGCCAGCATATTCGCGAGGCTGCCGGTATAACCAAGCATCGCGACGGAAATAAGCGCAATCGCGAGCCACGTCTGTTGCACCAGGACAGCGCCGATGGCGGAGGTCATCAACGCCGCAAACAACGTGACCGCGCTCTTGCGCGCCAAGGTTACAGAGGCGCCCCGCCGCAGGAGCCAGCCGGAAAATCCGCCGCCCAGAAAATTGCCCGCTCCCGCTACCGCAAAGGGAATCCAGGAATATTTGCCGATCGCCGCCATGTCGAATGCACGCGCCCGTTTCAGATATTCGGGAAACCAGAAGAGGTAGAAGTACCACACCGGGTCCAGAAAAATCTTAGATAACGCGAATCCAACGACGAAGCGCGTGCGCGCGAGTTCGCGCACGGGAATCGGCGGCACATCGAGTTCGGCATCGACTGCTGGCAGCGTCTGATAAGTGGGCAGCCACAGGACCAGCCATAGAAGTCCCACCGCGCCAATGGCTGTAAACGCTGCCGGCCATCCGTAATGCAGCAGAATCCATGCGACGATAGGCGGAGCCAGGATCGCGCCTACTGCCGAGCCACTGTTGAAGATTCCGGAGGCCAGGGCGCGTTCGGTTTCGGGAAACCACTCCGTCGCTACCTTGACTCCGGCGGGCCAGTTGCCGGCTTCACCAATTCCCAGCAAGAACCGAAACATCCCGAGGCTGATTGCACCGGTTGCGAAGCTGTGCAAAAGCGCAGCCACCGACCACCACAACATGCACAACCCGTACCCGAGCTTTGTCCCCAACCGATCGATGACCGGCCCGGAGATACCGTTGCTCACGGTGTAAGCCAGCAGGAATGCGAACACAACGCGCGAATATTCCACGTTGCTCATGTGGAAATGCTCACGCAGCACGGGTGCGGCTACGGAAAGCGTTTGCCGATCGAGATAGTTGATGACCGTCGCCCAGAAGGCGAACGAGATCATAAGCCAACGGCGGCGGGGGAATAGCATTCCACCTCACGTGCAAACTTGAGCAGTTCCATTCCGGTTCGGTCCGCCTTGGCGCCCGCTGCCAAAACGCTTTCCGTTCTTGCGGTTCGGGCCAGTAGAGTCAGAGATTCTCCGGCAGGATTGGCGCTCAATCAGGCGCACGCCGATCACCCGGTGTTCCGGTTCGCGAATGCCGTCCTTCGCCATCATGTTCAACAGCATCTCGATGGCCGCTTTCCCGATTTCGTACTTTGGCTGATCGATCGTGGTCAAAGGTGGATTAGTGATCTGGGACATTTCGACGTTGTCGAAGCCGATGATCGACAGGTCGTCGGGAATGCGAATCCCCTTTTCGATTGCGGCGCGAATGCAGCCGAAGGCAAGCACATCGTTTCCGGCGAAGATCGCTGTGATCTTGCGATCGGCTTCCAACAGTTGACGGGCCGACTCATAGCCGCCTGCGAAAGTGTGCTCCCCATAAATGACTTCCGGCTCCGGGAGGCCCCGATCGTGAAAAGCCTTCAGGAATCCCTTGGCGCGATCGGTCAAGTTGCCGTGTGCCCGCGGACCGGTGATGTGACCCACCCTGACGTGACCGAGATCGATCAGGTATTTGCCCGCGATCTCGCCGCCCTGGAGATTGTCTCCTAATACCGAAGAGAAACGCCGATACACCGAACTGCGATTCAGCAGCACGATCGGCACGCCGGCAGCCCTCAACTGATCTTGCTGCGCGCGATTCAATCCCGCGACTGAATTCATCACGATCCCATCCACACGCTTGGCGAGAAGCGAGTTGAAGTATCCCATCTGCTTTTCAGCTTTCAAGTCGCTATTACAGAGGACTAGGTCGCGACCTGCACGATGCGCAGCGTCTTCCGCGCCCCGAGCAACTTCCGCGAAGAATGGGTTGCGAATGTCACTTACTACCAGACCAATACTTTGCGAGTGCCCCGTCACCAAGCCGCGAGCGACTTGGTTGGTGCGGTAGTTGAGCCGGGTGGCGACCTCCACTACGTGCTTGCGCGTCTCATCGTTTACGCCGTAACCGTTGTTGAGGGCTCTTGAAACCGTGGAAGTATTCACGCCTGATTCGCGGGCAACGTCTTTGATCGTGACTGGCATGGGACCCTATTGCAACCGTTTCCGAATTATCCGCACTGAATGAGGTTATGTCAATCTATTACGGACTCAATCGAAGAAGCCACGCGGACAGCGGCCAGAGTCGGGGCTTTTCCGAAGGTACTGCCGCTGTAGCTAGCTTTCATGCGGGGACGAGAAAAATATAACTCGCATGAGAATTTGTCTTGACTACCTTCGAAAGTCCATGATAGCGTCCCGATCTGTTTCGGAAACGTTTGCAATAGCAAACGTTTCCATGGGGGTGGGCTATGCACCTAGCCTACACAGTAGGGGCGATCTTCGCTCTGAGTCTCGCCGGTTTCGCACAAACGGTTGGTCAAGTCACAGGCGTAGTAACCGATCCCAGCGGCAGCATCGTCGTGGGGGCCACCGTTACCATCACCAACTCGCAGACGAATGTCTCGCGCACGACGACTACGAACGGCGCTGGGAACTACGCGTTTCCCGCGCTCCAGCCGGGCGTCTACAACGTAAAAGCGGAGATGCACGGCTTTCAGCGCGAAGCTCGCGAGGTGGAACTGCAGGTAGAGCAGATTGCGCGCATCGACTTTCACCTGCAAGTCGGCGCAGTCACCGAAATCGTGGACGTCGCCAGCGGAGCACTACTCCTGAATACTGAGAGTGCCACTGTGGGAACAGTGATCGACAATAAGCGCATTGTCGAGCTGCCTCTCAACGGCCGCAGCTTCACCCAGCTTATCGCCCTGAGCCCCAACGTCGCCGCCAACTTCGTCAACAACGGAGGTCAGGCCGCCACTCGGCAGGGTGGCGATCGAGCTGCCCAGGAAATCTCTGTCGGTGGGTCGCGCCGCGAATACATGAACTTTACGCTCGACGGCGTGCAAAATACCGATCCCAACTTCAACACGTATGCCTTGCTTCCCTCGATTGATGCCTTACAGGAATTCAAAGTGGCGACTGGCGTTTACCCCGCCGAATTTGGGCATCTGGCCGCTCAGGTTAATGTGTCGACTTCCAGCGGAACTAACGAATACCACGGCACGGTGTTCGATTTCGTGCGCAATAACGCCTTTGACGCGCGACCCTATGGATTCACTTCCGTCGTGCCGGTTTCCGCGCCACTCAAGTGGAACCAGTACGGTTTCACTCTGGGCGGACCTGTATGGATTCCCAAGGTCTTCAACGGGAAGAACCGGCTGTTCTTCCTGTCTAACTATGAAGGTTTCAAGCTGCGACAGCAGACCCAAACGGTTTACACGACATTCCCAACCGCATTTCGAACCGGAGACTTCTCCTCGGCTCTGCCGGCACACGTGATCACCGATCCGCAGACCGGAAAGCCGTTTCCCAATAACGTAATCCCGAGCAATCGCCTGGATCCCTTCGCGATCAAGCTGCTGCAGTACTATCCAGCACCGAACATTGCAGGCGCAGGCCTTTCCAATAACTATCTCGCGCTGGACAACATCACGGAAGACAAAGACCAGTTCACCCAGCGCGTGGATTTTGTGCAGGGCGCAAAGTCGAGTTGGTTTGGCCGCTATAGCATGCAGCATGAACGCGGCATCATCCCCGCCTTGGACCAGAACGGGATGAGTCTTGCCACCGATGCCAAGCAGGCGATGATCAACAACACGTTGATTCTGTCGTCGAGCCTGGTAAACGAATTTCGTTTCGGGTACCTGGGGTTCTTCAATAACTTTGCGCCGGAGCTGGCAAACAAGACGGACGTGGTCAAGCAGTTGGGTCTTCCCGGACTCCTGAGCGACCCGGCGCCCCCAGCATGGGGCATTCCGCAAATCAACCTCTCGGATGGATTTAGCGGCTTTGGCAATAATGCGGACGGTCCTTACACGACCTGGGATCACATCTTCCAGTGGGTGGACAATGTTTCGTGGACCCACGGGAACCACTCGTTCAAGCTCGGCGCCGACATTAACCGCACACGTTTCAACGTGACCGGAAACCAATATGCCCGCGGCCTATATGGCATCCAGAATCAGGCCACCGGGTATGCCCCTTCCGACTTCATGCTCGGTTACGTCCACGATACTTCGGACGCCGCAGCCCTTGCGATCGCCCAGTTTCGTCAGACCGGCCAAGCCTATTACTTCCAGGATAGCTGGAAGGTCCGGTCCAACATCACCATCAGCTACGGCTTGCGCTACGAATATGTGCCGGCCTTCAGTGACAAAGCCCCTCTGGTCAATATCTTTGTTCCTGACGGCGCACTCTTCACGCAGACTCCCAACGCCCCGGCGGCCACGCATCCGTGCTTCGTCCGTTCTGGAACCGGCGATTTCTATGCCGGCACTCCGATTCGCTTTGGTCCGGGCATTTGTACCGCACGCGACGGACGTTTGGGCTCAAATCTGGTCCAGTCGGATCCCAAGAACTTCGCTCCCCGTTTGGGAATTGCCTGGAGCCCTACCGCCAACTGGACGGTCCGCGTCGGCGCAGGCATCTTCTACTCGCAAGACACAGGCAATCCAGTTTTCGACATGGCGCGCAATCTTTCTGGCCGCGTAATCGACAACGCTAACATCACAACTCACGACCTCACGTTTGAAAATCCCTTCACCACTTCGTCGAACGTGTGCGGCGTCCCCGTGCCTCCGTACGTCTGCATTACTTCCCCCTTTGTGCTAGGGAATGACTACCACCGGCGAACGCCGTACGTGGAACAGTACGAGCTGAATATCCAGCGGCAGTTGGGCAAGAACACTGCTCTCGAAATCGGCTACCTGGGAACGCAAGGCCATCGGCTGGAACGGATTCAGTACTTCAATCAGCCGACGCCCGGACCCGGATCAACGGCCAGCCGCTCACCGTGGCCGGAGTTTGGTTTTGTGCAAGAAGTCATTGGCCTGGTGAACTCCAACTACAACTCGCTCGCCCTGAAGCTCACGCGACGCATGTCTAACGGCTTTACTTATCTGCTTGGCTACACCTTCTCGAAGTCAATCGACGACGGCAGCGGCGAGCGCATCATCGGCACCGACAACATCGATGCCCAGAATGAGTACTGCATAAAGTGCGAGCGCGCGCTCTCGAGTTTCGATCAGAGGCAGCGTTTTGTAGCTTCGACGCTTTACGAATTGCCGTTCGGAAGAGGCCGCGCGTTCCTGAATCACGGCCTAGCCGGCACTTTCCTCGGCGGGTGGGATCTCGGAATGATTTGGACAATGGCTTCCGGTTCGCCGGTCGACATCTATTCCGGCAAAGATCAGTCCAACACCGGTGTGGGCCAGGACCGGCCGAATGTGGTGCCCGGCCAAACATGGCAGCTCAGCGATCCCACTCCGAAGCAATGGTTTAACGTGCAGGCTTTTGCCCTGCAGCCGCAATACACGTTTGGCAACTTAGGACGAAATGTCGTGATCGGTCCTAAATTGTTCAGCGTCGATTCCACCATCAAGAAAGATTTCAAGTTCACCGAGAGCAGATATGTGCAGTTGCGGCTCGATGCTTTCAATACCTTCAACCATCCCAACTTCGGCGACCCGGGCAATCGGGTGAATGCCAACCAGCTTGATGCAAGCGGTGTACCCATTCCGGGAACGGGCAGCTTCGGTCGGATTACCAGTACCAAAACGGGCGTTGACATGCGCGAGTTGCAGGTCAGCCTCAAAGTCGTCTTCTGATCGACAAACTCCTCCAGCGAGGTGAAATATGCGCGCAGCTTATGTGGTTTCGGCGATATTGGTTCTGAGTCTCGCCGGTTTCGCTCAAACCGCGGGTCAGGTTACTGGTCTGGTCACAGATCCAAGCGGCAGTGTAGTAGTCGGCGCTACGGTAACCATTACCAACTCTCAGACGAATGTCGCACGGACAACCACTACGAACAGTGCCGGCAATTACGCTTTTCCCGCGCTCCAGCCCGGTGTTTATTACGTAAAAGCGGAGTTGACCGGCTTTCGGAGCGAGATTCGCGAAAGGGTGGAACTACAGGTCGAGCAGATTGCGCGCATTGACTTTCGCCTGCAAGTCGGGGCAGTTACCGAAACGGTAGAAGTTTCGGGAGGCGCTCCCTTGCTCACGACCGAGAGCGCAACCGTTGGAACGGTCATCGACAATGACCGCATTGTAGGGCTGCCTCTAAACGGGCGCAGCTTCACCCAGTTGATCGCTCTTACCCCCAACGTTTCCTACAATAGCGTCTCTAATGGAGGCCAAGCCAGCGCTCGCCAAGGCGGCGATCGAACTACGCAGGAAATCTTTGTCGCCGGCGCGCGCCGCGAGTACACGAACTTTACGCTCGACGGTGTGGAAAATACCGATCCCGGCTTCAACACTTACGCATTGCTGCCCTCGATCGATGCCTTACAGGAATTCAAGGTGCAAGCCGGCGTTTACCCCGCGGAATTTGGGCACCTGCAGATTCAGGTAAACGTCTCCACTCTAAGCGGAACCAATCAATTCCACGGCGCGCTGTTCGAGTTCGTGCGCAACGACGCTTTTGACGCACTCCCTTACAACTTCACCTCCAAGCCGTTAACCTCCTCGCCGTTCAAGCAGAACCAATATGGCTATACTCTGGCGGGACCTGTCCGCATTCCCAAGCTCTTCAATGGCCAGGATCGGCTGTTCTTCATGTCCAACTACGAAGGCTTCAGGCTACGGCAGCAAACCCAGACGGTTTACACGACATTCCCAGCCGCATTCCGAACCGGTGACTTCTCCTCAGTCCTGGCAACCCACGTCATCACCGATCCGACGACTGGCCTGCCTTTCCCCGGCAATGTGATTCCCGCGAACCGTCTGGACACGATTGCCAAAGGATTCTTGCAGTATTATCCCGCGCCCAACATCCCGAACGCACCGAACAACGGCCTGTCCAACAATTACCTCGCAAAGGACAAAATCACGGGAAACAAATGGCAGATAACCGAGCGCGTGGACTTTACGCAAAACGCGAAATCAAGTTGGTTTGCCCGTTTTAGCATGCAGGATGAAAGCGGGATCCAGCCGGCTTTAGCTCAGAACGGCATGAGCCTGGTCACCAATGCCAAGCAGACGGCGATCAGTAACACGTTCATTTTCTCGCCGACCATTCTGAACGAATTCCGTGTTGGCTTTCTGAACTTCTACAATAATTTTGCACCCGAACTGGCGGGCATAACGAACGTCAACACTCAGTTGAATCTTCCGGGCCTCTTGAGTAACCCGGCGCCCCCGGCCTGGGGCGTTCCCAACGTCACCCTGGCAGATGGCTTTAGCGGTTTTGGCAACGGCACTGACGGTCCTTACACGACCTCGGATCACATCTTACAGGTGGTGGACAATATTTCCTGGACCCGCGGGAACCACTCGTTCAAGTTCGGCGCCGAGGTTGGCCGCACAGATTTCAACGAAACTGGGAACCAATACGCCCGCGCGCAATATAACTTCTCGAATAAAGCTACCGGATATGGTCCTGCCGACTTCATGCTCGGTTACGTCAACAGTACGGTAGACGCCGTCGCCCTGGCGGTCGCGCGGTTCCGTATGACGAGGCAGTTCTATTACATCCAGGATAGCTGGAAGATCCGGCCAAACATCACCATCAGCTACGGAATGCGCTACGAATATGTGCCGGCCTGGAGTGACAGAGTGCCTCTGGTCAATGTTTGGTTTCCCAACAACAATTACAACCTCCAAGGCGACCCCAAGGGTCTCAATCCACAGCCGGTGGAGACGCGGCCCTGCATTATCGAAAACGGAAGCGGCACTTTTAATGGTGGCAATGTTGTTTTTCCGACGGTCGCTCAGGGGGGCGTTTGTACCGCTCGCGATGGGCGGCTGGGTCCCAATCTCGTCGAGTCGGATAAGACGAATTTTGCTCCGCGCTTTGGGGTTGCGTGGAGTCCCACAAACAACTGGACGATCCGCATGGGCGCCGGCATTTTCTACACACAAGACACCGGTAATCCCGTATTCGATATGGCGCGCAGTCTTTCCGGAAAACTTCAGGTTACCCAGACCAATAACAACCTCACCTTCGAAAACCCCTTCGGCTCCAATGGGGTGGCGAACGTCTGTGGTGTCTCCGCTCCGCTGGTGTGTGTCCCTACACCCACTCTTGTCAGTACCTTTTACCGCCGCCAGACGCCCTCTGTGGAAGAGTATGAAATGAATATCCAACGGCAGTTTGGCAGCAACATGGCCCTCGAAGTTGGTTACCTGGGAACGCAAGGTCATCACCTGCCGCGTTATGTATATTTCAACGCCGCAGCGCCCGGACCGGGCTCCCAACTCAGCCGCGAAGCGTGGCCGAACTTCAACAACACCGTGGAGAACATTGGTAATGTGAACTCCAACTACAACGCGTTCTCCGGTAAACTCACGCGGCGCATGTCCAGCGGCCTTACCTTCCTGCTCGGCTATACGTACTCGAAGTCGATCGACGACGGCAGCGGGCTGCGCACGCTCGGCACCGATCAGATCGGCGCTCAGAATTCGTATTGCCTTGCGTGCGAGCGTGGCCTGTCGATCTTCGACCAGAAACACCGCTTTGTGGCTTCAGCTCTTTACCAATTGCCGTTCGGAAAAGGCCGCTCGTACATGAATCAGGGAGTAGCCGGCACCCTCATCGGCGGGTGGGATCTCGGGATGATCTTTTCCACGGCCTCCGGTTCCCCTGTCAACATCGCGGACGGCATATGTCAATCCAATATCGGCGCCAGCTGCATGGATCGGCCGAATGTGGTGCCCGGCGCGTCAGCGCAGCTCAGCAATCCCAATAAATTGGAGTGGTTTAATGTGCAAGCCTTTGCTCTGCAACCGCAGTACACGTTCGGAAACTCGGGACGGAACACGGTGATCGGCCCGCGATTGTTCAGTATCGATACCACCCTCGAGAAGAATTTTAGATTCACCGAACGACTGAACCTGCAGTTGCGGCTCGATGCTTTCAATCTCTTAAACCATCCCAACTTTGGCAGCCCGGGCAATAGCCTGACTGCCAACCATCTGGATGCCAATGGTGTGCCCATTCCGGGAAGCGGCGGCTTCGGCACGATTACCAGCCTCAACCCCAACGTAAGCATGCGACAGTTGCAGCTTGGCGCAAAGATCGTCTTCTGACAGACATGCTATTGTCGCGGCCCCGGCTTATGACGAGAATGACGAGAAGATCGCTGGCGTCCTCATTATTGATGTTGCCGGCAGGGTGGGCATGGCAGGCACGAGCCCAGACATCGGCGACTCAGCCGCCGGCCGCGGACGAGCTGACGACCATTGACGGTGACGGGACTGCGCACGTCAAGCGCGCGGTTCCCATCCCCAAGACCATCTCGCCCGAGGCTTATGCCCTGATGGCACGCGGGAAGCGATGGACGCCGGAAACGGGAACGAAAGAAGCAGCCGACTTCGACGAGAAATTGCATGCTACTTATCCGGTTGACATCACTGAGACAACGTTGGCCGGAGTGGCGTGCAAGATGGTTGTCCCGAAACAGGCTGCGGCGAATAAGCAGAACCGCGTTCTAATCTGTCTGCATGGCGGAGGGTTTACCTCCGATTCCGGTTCGACGCTCGAAGGCACTACCATCGCGGCGCTGACCGGCACTAAGGTGTTCGCGGTCGAGTATCGGCTGGCGCCACAGAATCCGTTTCCCGCGGCTGTGGACGACGCGGTAGCGGTATACAAGTACCTTCTCAAGCAGTATGTGCCAAAGAAGATCGGCGTATATGGTACGTCCGCGGGAGCCGTGCTAGCGGCTCAGATGGCGGTTGAGTCACGCAAGCTCGGCCTTCCTCTACCTGCCGTTTTGGGCTTCTTCTCCGGGTATGTCGATCTCGCGCGCTATGGAGACTCGAGGTTTCTTTACGGCACAAACGGATTCACTAACTTCAGCTCGATGCTTCCTGCCCTGAAGGGGCTGGGAATGATCCCATACGTCGGCAGCCATGATCGCCAGGATCCTGTGCTTTCGCCGATGTACGCAGACTTGAAAGGTTTCCCGCCGACGCTTTGCATGACTTCGACGCGCGATCACTGTCTCAGTGGCACCGTCGATTTTCATCGAGCGCTGTTGCGGGCGGGCGTGGACGCACGTTTGCTGGTCTTTGACGCCATGCCGCACGCCTTCTGGTATCTGTTTGACTTGCCGGAATCCAAGGAGGCGCTTGAGGCACAGGCTACTTTCCTGGATCGTCATCTAGCCTGACAAATATTGACCAAATGAAAGGTTCCTATGATTCAAACGATAGAAGCGATGCTGAACAAGTTCGAGTCCGGCAAAATGAGCCGCCGCCAACTCGTCCTCTCGCTGGCGACACTGGCGGTTGCCGCAAAGGCGCGGGCGCAGGAGAAACCCAGCCGTGCTGTAAGCATCAACCACATCACCGTGAAAGTTCCCGACCTGCACCGCACCTCAAACTTTTACCAGGAATTCTTCGGAATGCCCCTGAAGCAGCACTCGGCAAAAACCCACATCCTGGGAGTGGGCGACGCTTGCTTCTTTGGCATCGAGCAAGGCGACAGTCAGGCGAGAGTCGATCACTACGATTTCGGAATTGCGGGCTTCGACGCCGACGACGTGCGTGCGAAATTAACCAAGCTCAATTTGAAATTCGATAGCGGTAATTCGAAGGAATCGTTCAAGTTTTTTGACCCGGACGGCTTCCACGTTCAAGTGAACGCACCGGACTACGTCGGTCATGTGAGCTGACCGTCGTCTCTGCGCGTCTGGTCCACAAGAAAAACCCATGCGTCGAGAGAGAGAATCCAAGTCCGCTCCGGTTGGGGTGGTCACCAAAGTATTGCGAATCTTGGAAATGCTGCACGATTCCCCGGCAGGTCTGCAATTGAGGGAGGTCGCGGAGAAGACCGCGATTAACAAGAGCACGGCCTACCGTGTCCTGGCTCATCTGGAGCACGAAGGGTACGTGTTTCGCGACTCTGCCGGCGCGTATGCGATTGGGGTGCGACTGGCGCGTCTTGGATCGGGAGCGTCATACCAGACGACAATGCGCAAGATCAGCCGGCCGGTGCTGGAGGAGTTGGCGCGCATAACCGGCGAGACTGTCAGTCTTGCGGTTTTGGAAGGCCGCGACGTTCTTTATTTGGACGTGATGGAGAGCGCGCACACGTTTCGTCAGGTGTCCCAGATTGGGATGCGCCATCCGCTCTATTGCACCGCGTTGGGCAAGGCGATGCTTGCTTTCTATCCTGAGCAAGAGCAGAAATATCTGATTTCGGGAATCGACTTCGAACGTTTTACTCCACATACGATCACACGCGCCGCGAACCTGCGAAAGGAGCTGACGCTGATCCGGCAGCGTGGATACTCCCTAGACAATGAGGAGGTATATCTCGGCTCGCGCTGCATCGGCGCTCCCATTCTGGATGCGTCCGACCGGGTCATTGCGGCGCTCAGCGTATCAGGACCGACAACGCGCGTCACGCGAGACAGAATTCCGACCTTTGCAGCGGCGGCCCGGCAAGCGGCTGCGGAAGTCTCAACGAATCTAGCGGCTAACAGCAAAGGGTTTGAGACACGCTCTGGGCGGCACGGGGCAGCCCGTAAGGACGCAGCAGTTCCGAGCGTTGCAAACAACGATCAACTCAGCTCGATGATGCCATGAATTTATTCGCTCGCCCCAGGCTGCTAAGTACAGCTTGAGGCCATGCGTTCGGTAAAACCACCCGGCGGCGAGACGATTGAGTGAGAGAATTAATGCCGATTCAGGACTTCATTCTGACGGCGATGCCGTCCACGGGCACGAGACTGCCTTCAGCATCGAATCTCATCTCTGACTCTGAGCCTAAAGCAACCACATCAGTCCGCTTGCTGAGTTCATTCGCATATGCAGTCGAGACGCGCATGACCTCCAGCGAGAGCGTGTCGCGTATCTGCACGACGCGCGCGGAAGCCGGATTTTCCAGAGCCAGCGACTGCAGAGCCTGCTCGACAACCTCGCGGTCGGTATTGAAGTGAATCGGTATTTTTACCGTCTGTGGAGTGAGCGCGGTGAGCGCGTTCACATACGTAGTCTTCAAGTCGATGCTCGCGACCGTGCCTGTCGTCGTGAAGTCGGCCATGCCTATGCCGACGGCGTTGCCTGACGATGCTGCCGTCAGTCCGCGTACAAAGATGCGCGAGATGTTCGGAGAAACACCGGGCTGAGGTACCAGCGATGATGTGTATCCGCGAACCGCTCGACCAATCACGTTGGGATCCATGCCCGCGCCGCTGATGTTCTTCCCCATTTGGTCGACGATAAGCAGGTCGATCTCGGCGAAGGGCAGCCTCGGCATGAGCTCGCGAGCTCGGACCAGAAGCCTGGCCTCTTCTACCTCGAGCGTGTCAGGCGTGAGGAGCGCCAGGTCGGCCGTATCGTGAAACTGGTTTTCCAAAATCGCCAGTCCGCCGAGGATTGGTGCCCGATTGAGCACGAGCCCCGCAACTTGACGCAGTACGCGCTCATATCCGAGCCGACTGGAGGCAGCGTGGCAGGCGGCGGCTCCCGCTTGTTTCCCGAATCCGATCGCCAGCATCTTCAATAGGCCGCTGCCAAGGTCGGCGTGAAAATCGGTGTGGGGCTTGACGCGGTTGATGGGAAAGATCCAGTTGGCCTTCAGCGCCGCTGCGCTGAAGTTGACGGGAATGGCATCGGCGGTGGTGGTGCCGATACAGACGGTCTCCATCGTGGTCTCAAAGGGAACGCCCATGCTCGCCGGTGTGATCCCGTACGTTTCGAGGATGTGTGCCTGGCCTTCCGGCGTCGCTCCCCCGTGGCTTCCCATTGCAGGAACGATGAACGGAGATGCTCCGCGAGCGTGCAACTCGCGAAGAACTGCAGCGACGATCTGCTTGAGATTGGAGATGCCTCGGCTGCCCACACCTACTGCAACGCGTTTGCCGTCAAGCGGGCGGTTGAAATCCTTCTTTTGAAATTCGCGCTTGACGACCTCGTCGATCGCGAGCGGAGTGGAACGAGGAAAGTTCTGGCGAACGTCGAGCAGGCGAGGGAATTGCATGCTGTCTAGTGTAGTAAAGGCGCGCAGCAACGATAAAAACGCGACCCAGATGACGGTGGTTGCACGCATGCGCGCGGATTCACACGGAGCTGTCTGAGGGCGTTCGTGCTTTCAGCTCGCCAACGACCACTGCGTAGCCGAGGATGCCCACGATGAGCACGATTGCCCCAACGGTGAATCCAGGCACATACGAGCCGCTCGACTTGATCAGCAGGCCTACGGCTAGCGGTGCGATGACTCCGGCGAGATTGCCGGTGAAGTTCTCCACTCCCGTCCAGATGCCAACATGCTCGGGCGGTGCGCAGCATTGGAGGATAACGATCAAGTTGCCGGTCGCCAGTCCCGCCAGGCATGCTCCCATCAGCAGCGCAATTGCTATCCGTGTATCACTCGCCCGCATGGCTGCGATCAGGAAAAAGCCGCACAGGAAAGCCACGGTCACGATTCCCTTGCGCGTACGTGTTTCGCTCCATCCGTGCTCGATCAAGCGGTCGGCGATCAGTCCTCCGATGGGCTCGCTTAGGCCGAAGGTGAGGAAGGCGGCAGAGGCATAGAATCCGGCGCTTACGATGCTGAGATGGCGCACTGTCACCAGATAGTCGGGCAGCCACGTAACCAGGACGTACCAGTAGTAATCAAAGCAAAAAAAGCCAAAGCAGATGCCGATCAGATTGCGGTCTGTCAAAGCGCTGCGAACGTGTTGAGCAACAGTCCGTTTTGCGAGAACGGCGCCGGTGTTGGCTCGCAATTTGCGAGGAAAGACAAGAAACCACGGCACGAGCCAAAGGAGCGCGGCGAATCCCACAATGAGAAAGCTGCTGCGCCATCCTTGGCGCACCAGCAGCCAGGGAATAAACAGTCCGCCGAAGACGAGGCCCATGCGCGTGCCGCAGTTGAAGAGTCCCGACGGCAGCCCTCTTTCTCTGGTCGAAAACAGCAGGCTGACGATCTTCGTTCCGCCGGGAAGATAGATCGATTCGCCAATTCCCAGAATGATGCGAAAGAAGATCAGCATGGCGAGGCTGGTCGCGAGTCCCGTCACGCCTTGTGCAATCGACCAGACCGCGAAAGCGCCCGCATACAACCAGTACAAATTGAAGCGGTCGCTAGCCCACCCGATCGGAATCTGCAGCAGCGCGTATGACCAGAAGAAAGAAGAGAGCAGCAGTCCCTTCGTTGCCGGCAGCAGATGCAGGTCGCGGGAAATCGACGGCAGCGCAAACGAGATCGCCGCGCGATCGAGATAGTTGATCAGCGAGGCTACGAACAGCAGACCGACAATCGTCCAGCGGCGCTGGTTCGACACCTCGATTTGGGCGAAGTTGGAAGTGGAGGTCTGGGCGACAGTGCCGGTTGTCAGATTCAACGAAGAACTCCGGGTGCGTAAGGATACCGCATCATTGTTCGTGTCCGGGGCCGGCTAAGACATATCACGCCAGCGCGCTGTCAGCATGGCTGCTCCTGAAGATATACATTGCAGAGGCTTTTGGGAGAGTCCTCCTCGCTTGGTTTTTCATTCTGTAACTCCCTCCCTCCGCCACGGCTCACACAAACGTACAATCGAAACTCGTGTTTATCCCAAACAGGACTCTTTATGCCTCGAATCAGCTCGATTTCAGTCTCTACAGTCCGCATTCCCCTCGATCGTGTTACCTCATTTGCCACGCGCACGGTGAAGGCCCGCGATTACTGCTTGGTGAAGGTCCGTACCAAGGAGGGAATTGAGGGAATCGGATTCTGCTACGTTGGCACTGCCGGTGCCAACATTGCGAAGCTCGCCGTCCAAGAACTTCTGGCTCCGATGTTGCTTGGACGAGACAGCGATGGCGTCGAGGGTCTCTGGGACGAGATGTATCGCGAAGTCATACTTCACGGGCGTGTCGGCACAGTGATGCGCGCTCTCAGCATTCTCGATGTGGCGATGTGGGACTTGAATGCGCGTGCTGCCGAGCTGCCTCTGTATCGATATCTCGGCTGTTGGTCGCTCGACAAAGTTCCGGCTTACGCCAGCGGCGGATACTATCTCGAAGGCAAGACTCCTAAACATCTCGGTAAAGAGGTCGAGGGATGGGTGCGACAAGGCTTCCGCGCAGTCAAGATCAAAGTGGGACGCCTCACGCCTGCCGAGGAAGAAGAGCGCGTCCGCGCTGCGCGCGATGCGGCCGGTCCCGACGTCCATCTCATGATGGACATCAACAACGGGTGGGCCGATCTTCCCACCGCACTGATCTATTGCCGCCGTTTCGAGAAGTACAACCCCTACTGGGTGGAAGAGCCGTTCAGCCCAGATGACATCGATAACCACGCCAAGCTCGCTGCCGCTACCAGTATTCCCGTCGCGACGGGCGAGATCGAGGCGGGACGATGGCGCTTCAAGGAGATCCTCGAGAAGCGCGCAGCCGAGATCCTGCAGGCGGACGCTGCTGTGTGCGGCGGAATTTCAGAGTGGCGTCGCATCGCGCAGACCGCCGCCAGTTACGGCGTGACGATCTGCCCCCATTGGTTCCATGATCTGCACGTTCATCTGGTTGCGTCTGCCCCGAACGCGCGCTATGTAGAGTTCTTCCCCGACGATCAGGTTCTGAATTTCAGGCGCCTAGTGAATCGGCAGCTCGAAATCAAGAATGGTGACCTGCTATTGCCATCGGGACCAGGGCTGGGCTTTGAATTTGATGAACGCGCAGTGAAGAAGTACGCATTGGATCCACGTGAGGTTTGGAGCGAGTGCAACTAGATACAGTATGGTGCGAGATGGGATCGGCCATTCGCTGCGGATCTACTGCATTTAGCAGCTCAGGAAAATGGATTTATGCATTTCTGTGAGCGCGCGAGAGCCAGGCGCGGCACTAGTGGTGCGGGCGTGTACCCCCGAGGAACCAGCGGCAGCGGTCACCAATGCCATCGGAGCAGACGGGTGCTGGCTCGATCCCATACTCTGGGAATCAATTCCCGCCGGCCAGAACGGTACCGTCACTGCAAGGTATCATCGTGCTCTCGATGCGCGGAAGGACTTCCAGCCGAGTCGCCGGCCAATCACGTACATCGAAAACCACGATCACTCGACCATCACTGAACAATGCGGCGGCCGAAATGTGTGGTGGAAGACCCAGCCGCTTGCGATAGCACTGCTCTCAATGTGCGGCGCACCATTGCTTCATAATCGCCAGGAGTTCGGCGAGCAATATTGGTTTCCGGAAGACGGCAATCAACGGGTGATGCCGCGCCCACTGCGCTGGGAGCGCAGCACAGACGCAACTGGTGTTGCTTTGCGCAATTTTTACCGCCAGCTCATCGCCATACGAAAAGCTCATCCGGCGGTGCGCTCGCAGAACGTCTTTCCTTCTAACGACGGCTCACAGCAATTCAATTCTTCCGGATATGGAATCGACTCCTCGCGAGGTTTGACGATCTGCCATCGCTGGGCAGATGTAGGTAATGGCCAAACAGAGCGATTGCACAGCGCCTTGATTTGGTCGAGTGATACTCGCTATCGAGCTTGATTAGCGTTGCTATCTGATCTCTGGTCAAACCCAGGTCTTGCTGGCCAACAACCGCTGTCCAGTAGGCAGGTTCATCGATATCACCCCGGTCGTAGGGCGGCCGTAGATCTTGTATGGCGCTACGTTTGGGCAGTATCATGCATAACTCGGAGAATACACGTAGATACGTGCGTGAAAAAGTATATTCGTGCAAACTGCACAGAATGAAACCAGAAGCTGAAGCAGGCCAAATCGCCCTAAAGGAAGAGCGCCACCAGTACATCCTGGAGCTGCTTGGCAGTGAGGGCCGAGTCCTCGCTGCGGACCTTAGCAGTCGATACAGCGTCTCTGAAGACACGATTCGTCGAGATCTGCGCGAATTGGCGAGTTCGGGAAAGATCCAACGGGTACACGGCGGCGCCCTGCCTCGCCGTGCCGAAGCCGTTCCTTTCGTGTCTCGCCAACAAATCGACATGGAGAGCAAGATCGGAATTGCTCGAGCGGCGGCTGACATGATCCGCGACGGTCAGGTGGTGCTGATTGATGGAGG